>JBMLRS010000142.1:0-11473 GCA_049240905.1 Elsteraceae bacterium | reverse complement strand
CCTCGCGCCAATTGGCGGAGACCTATGGCTCGGCCCAGCGGCTGGATCAGGTGCATGGCGAGGTCGCCCCGGTGATCGACGGCAAGGCGGCGATCCCAGCGGATCTGCCGGCGACCCTGACCTTGGAGCAGGTCAGCTTCGGCTATCCCGGCGCGCCGCGCGCGGCGCTGGAGGATGTGACGGTCAGCCTGCCGCCGGGGGCGACGGTCGCGCTGGTCGGCCCGTCCGGCGCGGGCAAGACCACAGTCGCCGCGCTGCTGCTGCGCTTCTTCGATCCGGCGACGGGGGCCATCTCCTTCGGCGGGATCAACCTGCGCGACTGGCCGTTGGAGGCGTTGCGCCATCGCATGGCGCTGGTGGCGCAGGACACCTATCTGTTCAACGCCACGCTCCGGGACAACATCCTGCTGGCCCGCCCCGGCGCGTCGGAGGCGGATCTGGCGCAGGCGATCGAGCGGTCCGCCCTCACCGGCTTCATCGCCAGCCTGCCCGAAGGTTTGGACACCCCGGTCGGCGAGCGCGGGGTGCAGCTTTCCGGCGGGCAGCGCCAGAGGGTCGCCATCGCCCGCGCCTTCCTGAAGGACGCGCCGGTGCTGATCCTGGACGAGGCGACCTCGCATCTGGACGCGATCAGCGAAGCCCAGGTGCGCAGCGCGCTCGCCGGCCTGATGAAGCATCGCACCACCCTGGTGATCGCCCATCGCCTCTCAACCGTGCGCGACGCCGACCTGATCGTAGCGATGGACAAGGGCCGCGTGGTCGAAACCGGAAATCATGAGGCGCTGTTGGCCCGCGGCGGCCTCTACGCCCGGCTGGTCGGCAAGCAGATGGGCCGGCAGGCGGCGGCGGAGTAGCCGCCCATCCGTCACCCGATCTCCGCCAAGATCCGAAGACGGTGGCGCGCCAGCACGGTCAGAAACTCGTCCAGGATTTGCGAGCGGGCGCGGTCCGGCGGATAGATGATCAGCGACCGAAAGGAGACGCTGGGATTGAACGGCTTCGCGATCAACCCCAGCGCCTTGAATCGGCCGGAGTGATAGCTGAGCGAGTTGGCGATCCCGACGCCGACGCCCTCCAAAGCCAATTGGCAGACCGTGGCCGCGAACGAGGTCTCCACGACCAGCTTCGGCTTGGCGCCCACGGCGTCCAGAATGGCTTGCAGCATGATCCTGGCGCGATCTTCCGGCGCCAACCCGATGAACGGCAGTCCATCTAGATCCAGCGGGCCGATCTCCGCGCGTTTCGCCAGAGGATGATCCGCCGGCATGACGCAGACGCCGGGGCTTTCGATAAACGGCGCGACTTCGAGATGGGTGGTGTCGATCTCATCCGCACAAAGACCGAAATCGAACAGGCCGTTCAACACCATAGTCCGCACGGTCGAGGAGCTGGCGATTTCGAACGTGATCTGCACGTCTCTTCTGCTCTTCAGGAATTCTTGAATGACGGCGGGCAGAAAGGTCAATCCGACCGCAGCAGAGCAGGCGATCTTCAACGACCCGGCGCCAACTTCGCGCAGACGCGTGACCGACTGGCGCAGCCGCTCCAGGCCCACATGCGTCGCCAGGATCTCCTGATAGAGCAGCGCCGCCTCAGGCGTCGGAATCAGCCGCGGGCCTGAACGTTCGAACAGCTTCAGCTTCGTCGTGTCCTCAAGCCGCCGAATGGATCGGCTGACCGCCGGCTGCGAGATCCGCAGGAGCGCGGCCGCGCGCGTCGTGGAGCCCGTCTTCATCACGGCGCTGAAGGTTTCGATCAGGGCGAGGTTCATCGCTAAGCATAACTCATATGCATGATTAATGGATGATCATGCATTTGTAACAGCTCGGCAACTTCGTCATTTTCCGTTCGCTCAGGGAGAACGGATTTGGACGACCAAACGCGCTGCATTCACCCGCCCGCCATCTCCACCGCCGGCTATGCGAGCCTGTCGGTCGGGGTGGAGCGCGCCTCGACGATCGTGTTTCCGGACGGCGAGTCCTACGCCCGCCGGAAGGAGCGTGGGCCTGACGGCTACAGCTACGGCCTGGCCGGCACCCCCACCGCGCGAACCCTCGAGGCGCAGATCACCGCTCTGGAGGGCGGCTATCGCACGGTGTTGACGCCTTCCGGCCTATCGGCGGTCACAACGGCGATGCTTGCGGTGTTAAGGCCGGGCGACAGCGTTCTCATTCCCGACAGCGTCTATCCGCCAGTGCGGAATTTCGCGACCGGGTTCATGGCCAACCTCGGCGTCACGCCGGTCTTCTACGATCCGTTGCTGGGCGCTGCGATCACCGATCTGATCGATGAGCGGACCAAGCTCGTGTGGGTTGAATCGCCCGGCTCCACGACGATGGAGGTGCAGGATCTCCCGGCCATCGCCGCTGCGGCGCGCGCGCGCGGCGTCACTGTCGGCTGCGACAACAGCTGGGCGACTCCCCTGCTGTTCAAGCCCCTGGCCAACGGGGCCGACCTGTCGGTCGAGGCGATCACGAAATATATCGGCGGCCATTCCGATCTACTGATGGGATCGATCACCAGCCGGGACGCTGCGGTTCATGACCGGATCAAGAAGACGATCGGTCATCTCGGCCTGGGCGTCTCGCCCGACGACTGCGCGCTGGCGCTGCGCGGAATTCAGACCCTGGCGGTGCGGCTGCGGCAGTCGAGCGCGACGGCGCTGGAGCTCGCCCAATGGCTGGTCGGGCGCCCTTCGGTCGAGCGGGTGCTGCATCCGGCTTTGCCCACCTGCCCCGGTCATGCGGTCTGGACGCGCGATTTCGAGGGCGCCAGCGGCGTCTTCACGGTCGTGTTCGATCGGCGCTGCGCCGCCCGGCTCTACGAGGCCGTTTCCGCCCTTTCCGTCTTCCGGATCGGGGCGTCCTGGGGCGGGGCGCACAGCCTGGTCGCGCCAATGACCCTAAGCGGCGCACGATCCGCGACGGTCTGGACCGGGCCGGATCCAATGTTGCGGATCAGCGTCGGCCTGGAGGCGACGGAGGCGTTGCGCGCTGATCTCGAAGGGATGCTCGCCACGCTGGACGGCAAGGCGACGGAACAGGTTTCACTCTTTCAACCAGCAGGGGGTTAGCATGGGCAAGGGGTTTAAAGGCGCAGGAATCGCGGTGGTCGGGGTGGCGGCCGCGCTGGCCTGGTCCGGGTCGGCGTCGGCGCAGACCGTCGTGAACAAGATCAAACAGCGTGGCTATGTGTCCTGCGGCGCGAGTCAGGGCGTGCCGGGCCTGTCGCGTCCGGATGAGCAGGGCGTCTGGCGCGGGTTCGACAGCGACATGTGCCGCGCCATCGCCGTGGCGATCTTCGGCGACAAGGAGAAGATCCGCTTCGTCCCGCTGAACGCCGCCCAAAGGTTGCCGGCGATCCAGACCGGCGAGATCGACGCGCTGTCCCGTTCGACCACCCTGACCTACACGCGCGACGCCGCCGTGCGCTTCGTTGTGGTGACCCTCTATGACAATGACAGCCTGATGGTCCGCAAGTCCGCCAATGTGAAATCCAAGAAGGATCTGAATGGATTGACCGTCTGCCTGCAGGGCGGCGGCAGCCTGACCGAGGACTCGGTGATCGAAACCGAGCAGGAGGAGGGCATCGCGATGAAAAAGGTCTATTTCGACTCCACCATCCAGGCCCGGGACGCCTACTTCGCCGGACGGTGCGATAGCTACGTCACCGACGGCGTCGCCGCCGCTGGCCAGCGCGCGACCGTCGCCAAGAACCCGGACGAGCATGAGATCATCGCCATCGGCAGCGGCGCCTCGCCGAACGGCATCGCGATCGCACGCGGCGACGATCAGCTGTTCGACATTGTGCGCTGGGCCTTCAACGCGATGGTCTGGGCCGAGAAGAACGGCGTGACCCAGGCGAATATCGACGAGAAGGCGAAGACCGGCGGCCCGCCGATGACGCGCGTGCTGGGCGGCCAGTCGGGTTTCGGCAAGCCGCTCGGGCTGGATGACAAATGGGCTTACAACGTCATCAAGCAGTTGGGCAATTATGGCGAAATCTGGGATCGCAACATCGGCAAGGACAGCGCCTTGAAGGTTCCGCGCAACTACAACGCGCTCTATCGCGCCAATGGGCTGAACTTCCCACTGCCCTGGAATTGATCGAAGCGGGGGATGACGCCGCATCCCCCACCCTTCCGGAAAGGGATCGCGCCCGATGTTGAGAAGCTCCAAATCCCGCGCGATCGCTTTTCAGATCCTGCTGGTCGCCGCCGTTTTTGGCTTCATCACGCTGATCGGGCTTTCGACGGCGGCCAATCTGCGCGCGAAGAACCTGCCTTTCGGGTTCGACTTCCTGACCCTGCCCTCGCGTTTCGTCATTTCTGAGTCGGTGCTGACCTACCGGCCGCAGGATCCCTACTATTGGGCCGCGATCGTGGGCGTCGCCAACACCCTGTTCGTCGCGGCGCTGGTCGCGCTGCTCTCGACCGTTTGCGGCCTTCTGGTCGGGATCGGCCGGTTGAGCGGCAATCCGCTGGTCGCCGGATCCTGCCGGGTATGGGTGGAGATCGCGCGCAACACCCCACCGATCGTCTTGCTGATCTTTCTCTATTCGATGTGGTGGAAGGTTCTGCCGCCGGTCGGCCAGGCGCTGAACCCGGCGCCGGGCGTGTATCTTTCGATGCGCGGGCTGATGACGCCTGGTCTGTCGCTGAGCTTGCCTGCGATCGGCCTCTACTGCCTGGCGCCGATCCCCTTGCTGCTGATCGCCGCCGTTCGATTCCGGGTCGCGCGGCTTGGCTTGCTCGCGGCCGCGGCAATCCTGGTGATTGGCACGTCGCTCCTGGCCGACGTCACCATCTCCTGGCCGACTTTTCAGCGCGCCAACTTTGTTGGCGGCTTCGAACTGACGCCGGAGCTGACCACCGTGGTGCTCGGCCTCACCCTCTACACCACCGGCTTCATCGCCGAGATCGTGCGCGCCGGCGTTCTATCGGTCAGCCGCGGCCAGTGGGAGGCGGCCGGATCGCTTGGGCTGCGGCGCGCCCAGATACTGCGGCTGGTGATCATACCCCAGATGCTGCGGGTGATCATGCCGCCCATGACCAGCCAGTACATCAACGTGGTGAAGAACAGCACGCTGGCGATCGCGGTGGGCTATCCGGATTTCCTGTCGGTGATGGGCACAGTGATCAACAAATCCAGCCACGCGATCGAAGGGGTGATGATCATTCTCGGCGTCTATCTGGTCCTCAACCTCACGCTCTCTTCGATCCTGAACTGGTACAATCGGCGCATCGCGCTGGTGGAGCGGTGACATGAGCAACGTGACGCTTGCGCCCCTCGGCCGGATGCTGCAGCACCCGCCGGCCCTGGCGATCCGGATCGGTCGAATGCTGCTGGGAACCCCCGGCAACGCGATCCTGACGATCCTGTTTCTGACCGCAATCGGCAGCTTCCTGCCCGGCCTGTTTCGCTGGGCGGTGCTGGAAGCGGTGATCTGGCCGTTGGAGCCCGCCGCCTGCCGCAACATCGAAGGCGCCTGCTGGAGCTTCCTGATCGCCAAATCCGGGCAGCTGCTGTTTGGCATCTATCCACCGGACGAGCGCTGGCGCCCAACCCTGGTCTGCGTGCTGATTCTTGGCTTGCTGGCCGCATCGGTCAGACCTCAGTTCTGGCGGCCGGCGCTGGCGCTGGTCTGGATCGGGCTGATTTCGGCGGTGCTGACGCTGATGGCGGGCGGGGTGCTGGGGCTGCGGGAAGTGCCGACGGCGTCTTGGGGCGGCTTGCCGATCACCTTGATGTTGACGGTGCTGGCGATCGGCGTGGCGTTCCCCTTGTCGATCCTGCTGGCCCTCGGGCGCCGATCAGATCATGTGGCGATCTCAGCGCTCAGCACCTTGTTCATCGAGACGATCAGGGGGTTGCCGCTGCTGTCCCTGCTGTTGGTGGCCTCCATCATGCTGCCCATATTTCTACCCGACTGGATGGTGCCGGACAAATTTGTGCGCGCGCTGGTCGCCCTTACGCTGTTCGCGGCCGCCTATCTGGCGGAAATCATCCGGGGCGGCCTGCAGGCCTTGCCAAAAGGCCAGGAGGAGGCCGCGAAGTCGATGGGGCTCGGCTACTGGCGCACGCAGCAGCTGGTGATTCTGCCGCAGGCGATCCGCATGGTGATCCCCGCGCTGGCCAACACGATCATCGTGATGGTGAAGAACACCAGCCTGGTGCTGGTGGTGGGGCTGTTCGATCTGATCAGCTCCGGCAAGGCGGCGCTGTCCGATCCGAACTGGCCATCGCCGGCGGCGGAGACCTATCTGTTCATCGGCGCGATCTATTTCGCGCTGGCCTTCGGCTTCGCCCGCTTCGCCGATTTTCTAGAGCGCCGGGGCCAAATCGCGGGCGGTCGATAGCGCCGATCAGCCGCTACCGCCCCACCGCCCGCCTGTTGACCATCGCGTCGAAGGCGGCGCCGACGCGCGGCACATAACGGTGCTTGTAGGGGAACATCTCAATCGGGTCGTTGAGATGGGCCAGCATATTGGCGTTGGCCTCGAACACCAGAAGCTCGCCTGATTGGGTGATCGCGCAGTCCATGCCGGCGTAGTCGAGATCCAGCCGCTCGGCGATCGATGTGGCGGCGGCCAGCAAGGGCGGGGGGAAGGCGTTGGCGATGTCGGCCAAAAGCCGCTCCTCCTCATCGCGCATCCACTGATTCTCGCGCATCAGCGAGGTGTAGTAATGCACCTTCCATTTGCCATCGATGCAGAGATGCAGGGGGAAAACCTTCCGATCGACGAACAGGATCCGGTATTTCCGGAAATAGCCGTCGGCGGAGCGGTAGTCGACGAAGGGCGTCAGGTAAACTTCCACGTCCGGCAATTCTGCGAGATAGGCTTGGAGCGCTGCGTGATCCTCGACTTTCGAGAGGTTCTCGCCGCCATGCGATCCGACCGGGCGGACCAAAAGCGGATAGCGAACCAAATTCTGTTCAACGCCCATAAGGGCTTCGCGCGACGCGGTGACGGTGCGCGGAACCAGGACATGGGGGATATCCGCCAGCAGATCCGGAATTAGATGGCGCTTGGTGCGGCGGATCTTGGCGGGAGGGTTCAGGCAGGGCTTGGAGGCGCCCGCCAGAAAAGCCTCGGCGCCGGCGAGCGCGTGTTCGGCGACGTCAGCGTCGGCGATCAGGTTGAAGATCAGGTCATGCGGCGGGGGATTGATCCCCTCGGGCGGGAGATGTTCGGGATAGAGCACAATCCGGCCATAGCGGCGCCGGTCGGCGAGGAAATCGGCCGGCAGATTGCCGAAGCCGGCGACCGAGAGCAGCAACAGATCCGCCCGCTTGTCCGGCCCGGCGCAGGGTTCGGCGTAGACCCGCTGCAGAGCGAGCGCCGCCGCGCGCTCCCGCTTCGCCCCCGCGATATCGCCCAGCGCCTCCAGGCTGCTGGCGTAATTGAGCCGGGCGAAGGCGGCGTTGGGATCGAGCGCCAGCGCGCGTTCGAACAGGGCCTTGGCCTCCTGATCCCGCTCCGCCGCCGCGTACAGCAGGGCAAGCGCGACATAGGCCAGGGGATTGTCCGGGTTGCCGTCGATCACCCGCTGATATTCGGCGGCGGCCGCGTCGGTCTGTTTCAGCTCCTGCAGCGCCTGGGCGAGGTTCACCCGGGTCTGGCCTACTTCCGGATGGCGGGACAGCACTTCGCGGTAGGCTGACGCCGCTTCCTCAAGCCGTCCGAGCGAGAGCAGCGCGTTGCCCATATTGTTCCAGGCCATCGCCATCTCGCCGTCGATCGCCAGCGCGCGACGATAGGCGGCGACCGCCGCCTCCAGCCGGCCGCAGAGACGCAGCGCGTTGCCGAGATTGGCGTTGGCCGGGGCGGACGATGGGTCCAGCTCCACCACGCGTTCGAAGGCGCGCGCTGCGTCCTCCGCCTGGCCGCATTGCTCGTAGATCACGCCTAGATTCTGCAAGGCCGCGACGTTCTGCGGATCCTGCGTCAGCAGCGCGTGATAGCCCCGCGCCGCCGCTCCGATCCGGCCGGCGGCGTGATGCGCGATCGCCTCCTGAAGCGCTGCGTTCGAACTGGCTGACATGACGATTCCTGCAGGGCTTGGCTCGCAGGGTCCGCGCTTTCGCGCATGTGGTCAACGCAGGGATTAAACTGTCAGGTAACGGCGGACCTCGGTCTCTTCCAGGCTGTCTGTCTCGCCGTCCATCACCACTACGCCGCGGTCCATCACCACCAGCTTGTGGCCCAGTTCGCGGGCGAACTCGTAATACTGCTCGACCAGCAGGATCGCCATGTCGCCACGGCTGGCGAGCAGTTTGATGATGCGCTCGATGTCCTTGATGATCGAGGGTTGGATGCCTTCGGTCGGCTCATCCAGCACCAGGAGGCGCGGGCGGGTGACGAGCGCGCGGGCGATCGCCAGCTGCTGCTGCTGCCCACCGGACAGATCGCCGCCGCGCCGGCGCAGCATCTGGCGCAGCACGGGGAAGAGGTCGAAAATCTCCGACGGGATGGAGCGCTGTCCGCGCGGCAGGGCGGCGTAGCCGGTCTCCAGATTCTCCTGCACGGTGAGCAAGGGGAAGATGTCGCGGCCCTGCGGCACGGAGGCGACGCCGCGCCGCGTGCGCTCATAGGCGGGCAGGCCCATCAAATCCTCGCCCTCCCAGATGATTTTTCCCGCGCGCGGGGTCTCCAGACCCACGACGCTGCGCAGGAGGCTGGTCTTGCCGACGCCGTTGCGGCCGAGGATGCAGGTGACCTGCCCCTTGGCTGCGGTCAGCCCGACGCCGCGCAGGCAGTGGCTGGCGCCGTAGTAGAGATCGAGATGGGAGATTTCCAGCATCGCTCAACGGCCCAGATAGACTTCGATGACGCGCGGATTGGCCTGCACCTGATCGATCGAGCCCTCGGCCAGGACCGAGCCTTCATGGAGCACGGTCACCTTGGTGGCCAAAGCGCGCACGAACTCCATGTCATGCTCCACCACCACGACAGAGCGCTTGCCGGCGATGGCGCGCAGCAGGATCGCGGTCTCGTGGGTTTCGTCGTCGGTCATGCCGGCGACCGGCTCGTCGATCAGCAACAGCTCGGGGTCCTGCATCAGCAGCATGCCGATCTCGAGCCACTGGCGCTGGCCATGGCTGAGGGCCCCGGCGCGATCCTGCGCGCGGGAGGTGAGGCGGGTGAGGTCCAGGACCTCCTCGATCCGCGCCTGCTGGGCGGCGTTGCGCTTGAAGAACAGGGTGGGCAGCAGGCCGCGCGGGCTTTTCAGCGCCAGCTCCAGATTGTCGAACACGGTGTGCGCGTCGAACACGGTCGGCTTCTGGAACTTGCGGCCGATGCCGAGATTGGCGATGCGCGCCTCGTCCAGCTTGGTCAGGTCATGCACGCCGCGGAACAGGGCGCGGCCGGCGTCCGGCCGGGTCTTGCCGGTGATGACGTCCATCATCGTGGTCTTGCCGGCCCCGTTCGGCCCGACGATCGTGCGCATCTCCCCTGGCGCGATCACCAAACTGAGATTGTTCAGCGCCTTGAAGCCGTCGAAGCTGACGCTGACGCCGTCGAGATAAAGGATGGTCGATTCCTTCATGACCGGCCCCGCTTCAACCGGTCCATCAGGCCGATCACGCCGCGCGGCATGAACAGGGTGACCGCCACGAACAGCGCGCCGAGCGCGTAGAGCCAGACCTCCGGCAGGTTGGTGGTCAGCCAGGTCTTGGCCCCGTTCACCATGAAGGCGCCGATCACCGCGCCATGCAGCGCCCCGCGTCCGCCGGCCGCGACCCAGATCACCGCCTCGATCGAATTGGCCGGGGAGAATTCCGACGGGTTGATGATGCCGACCTGCGGCACGTACAGCGCGCCAGCGAGGCCCGCCAGCATCGCCGACAGGGTGAAGACGAACAGCTTCACCCCGACGACCGAATAGCCCAGGAAGCGCACGCGCGATTCAGCGTCGCGGATCGCGATCAGCACGCGGCCCAGCTTGCTGGCGACAACAAAGCGGCAGATCGCCCAGGCCAGCAGCAGCGCGATGGCGGAAGCGATGTAGAGGCCGAACTTGGTCTCAGGCCGGTTTAGCGTGAAGCCCAGCAGATCCTTAAAATCGGTCAGGCCGTTGTTGCCGCCGAAGCCCATGTCGTTGCGGAAGAAGGCCAACAGCAGAGCGTAGGTCATCGCCTGAGTGATGATCGAGAAATAGACGCCGGTGATGCGCGAGCGGAAGGCGAACCAGCCGAACACCAGGGCCAGCAGACCCGGCGCCAGCAGCGCGACGGCGGCGGCGAAGGGGAAGCTGTCGAAGCCGTACCAGTACCAAGGCAGCTCCTTCCAGTTCAGGAACACCATGAAGTCCGGCAGGATCGGATTGCCATAGACGCCGCGCGGCCCGATCTCCCTCATCATATGCATGCCGATGGCGTAGCCGCCGATCGCGAAGAAGGCCCCATGGCCCAGGCTGAGGATGCCGCAATAGCCCCAGATCAGGTCGATCGACAGGGCCAGGATGGCGTAGCACAGCCATTTGCCCAGGATCGTGATGGTGAAGGCCGAGACATGGAACGGGCTGCCGACCGGCACCAGCAGATGCAGCGCCGGCACCAGCGCCAGGAAGATCAGAGCGGCGGCGAGCATCCAGAGCCCGGGCGCGTTGGATTGAAGCAGGCGGCGGGTCAGCATCTCAGGACTCCACCGACCGGCCTTTGAGGGCGAACAGCCCCCTCGGCTTGCGTTGGATGAACAGGATGATCGCCACCAGCACCACGATCTTGCCCAGCACCGCGCCGGCGAAGGGCTCCAGGAACTTGTTGGTGATCCCCAACAACAGCGCGCCGATCAGCGTGCCGTAGAGATTGCCGACGCCGCCGAACACCACGACCATGAAGCTGTCGACGATGTAGCTCTGCCCCAGGTTAGGGCTGACATTGTCGATCTGGCTGAGGGCGACGCCCGCCATGCCGGCGATGCCGGAGCCGAGGCCGAAGGTCAGCGCGTCGACCCGGTTGGTGCGGATGCCCATCGAGGCCGCCATGCCGCGGTTCTGCGTCACCGCGCGCATCTGCAGCCCGAAGAAGGAGTAGCGCGTGATCAGGATGACCGCGACCAGCACGGCGATTCCGAACAGGATGATGTAGATGCGGTTCTGCGTGATCGCGATGCCGCCGCCCAGCTCGATCGCGCCGGTCATCCAGGAAGGGGTCTGCACGTCGCGGTTGGTCGGCCCGAAGATCGAGCGCACGGCCTGCTGCAGGATCATGCTGACGCCCCAGGTCATCAGCAGCGTCTCCAGCGGGCGGCCGTAGAGATGGCGGATCACGCCGCGCTCAAGCGCCACGCCGATCGCGCCGGACACCAGAAAGGCGGCGGGGATCGCGACCAGCATCGACCAGTCGAGATAAGCCGGGAGATGCTCGCGGAACAGCATCTGCACCACGAAGGTGGTGTAGGCCCCGATCATCACCATCTCGCCATGCGCCATGTTGATCACGCCCATCACGCCGAAGGTGATGGCCA
>JBMLRS010000141.1:0-5709 GCA_049240905.1 Elsteraceae bacterium | reverse complement strand
AACGATCCCGGGGAAAAGGTGCTGGCGCCGGGCCGCACGATGATCAGAACGCCGACGAACCCGACCATCACCGCCGCAATCCGCCGCCAGCCCACCTTCTCCTTCAGGATCAGGATCGACAGCAGCGTGACGAACAGAGGCGAGACGAAGCTGATCGCCACAGCGTCGGCCAGCGGGATCAGGCTCATCCCGGTGATGAACATCATGGAGGAGACGCCGAGGATCACCCCGCGGGTGACCTGCATTTTCGGCGAGGCGGGCCGGAAGGCGTAGGTCCGCCCGGAAATCAGGACGAAGGCCACCAGCACAACCGCCTGCGAGGCGTAGCGTCCCCAGATCAGCTGGACCGGCGGGATGCTGGCGGTCAGATACTTCGCAAGCGCGTCGATGCAACTGAAGATGATGATCGCCCCCACCATGAGGGCGATCCCCACATGGGAACGATCAGGCGATGGGGCGGGATCGGCGCTCAGAACTTGAGGCCGACGCGAACGCCGAGATTGTTGAGGCTCTGGTTGTACTTGTGCAGGCCTCCGTTGGAGACATGGTCGAAATAGGCGGAGACGCTGTGAATCTTCGACAGCTGATAGCCTAGTTCAAAGCTTTCGCGGAACAGCAGGTTCGACCCGAGAGACTTGCGGTCGCTCTTCGGAGAATAATGCTTCCCGTCATTGAAGCTGGCGCCAAAAGTATAGCCGAAATAAACGCCGTCGCCCGGTTTGGCCACGTCTTTGAACAGCGTCCACTGCCAAGCCAGACCGGCGTAGGCCTGGCTGGTGTAGCCGGAGGTGTTCAGCTCCAACCCCACCATTGGGCGCGGCCGCAGGATGTATTTGAAGAACTCGGGGGAGACGAACAGCAACTCGGCGTTGACGTCGACACCCTTCTCCTTTCCGCCGGCGAAGCTGACGTCATGCGCCAACAGGCCGATCTTCACCTCGTCCAGAAATCTGGTCTGCGCCTGGGCGCCGGGCGCCAAAGCGATCAACGCGCAAAAGGCGGCGGAGGCGCCAAACAGCTTCTTGAACAAGGCTCGCTCCTTGTAACGGTTCGTTAAGCTGTGGATAGCAGATGCGTCAGGCGGGATGCCACCATTTCCCGCCGATCACGACGCCTTTTGACGCCAATTGATGGCTTCCGTCCATCACCTCGCCCATGACGTCGGCGTAGCGGAAGCTGCCTTCCTCGATCGCCAGCAAGGTCGCGTCGCCGGCCGCGCCGACCCCGAGATGGCCGAGATCAGGCCGTCCGACCGCTCGCGCCGGCGCGATGGTCGCCCGCTCGATCACCTCCGGCAGGCTGAGGCCGAGGCAAAGGAACTTCGACATGGTCACGACGATGTTGAAGGCCGGGCCGTTGATGCTGAGGCAATGCACGTCGCTGGAGATGACGTCCGGCAGGAAGCCGGCGTCAAGCATCCCGCGCGTGGTGGCGAAGCCGAAGCTGCCGCCGCCATGGCCGATGTCGAAGATCACGCCGCGCTCGCGCGCCGCCAGGATCTCAGGGCGCACCCCGATGCGGCTGTTGAAGGGCGCGTTCGGGAAGGGGCGGAAGCAATGGGTCAGCACGTCGCCCTTGCGCAGCGCGGCCATCACTTCGCCGCGGCTGGGCGGCGGATAATCCAGATGCGCCATGACAGGCAGGCCAAGTTCCTCCGCCACCTCGATGGCCATGTAGAGCGGCGCGATCCCCGCCCCGCCGCTGGCGCTGCGCCCGACGCGCACTTTGACGCCGACGATCAGGTCCAGATGCTGACGCGCCACCCGCACGCATTCGCGCAGATCCAGCAGACGGAAATCCTCCGCCTCGCCCACCATCACCGTGTCGGAGAAGGCGTAGATGCCCGGAAAGGACAGGTTGATGTAGGCCAGGATGCGAACCGGCGCGGGCTCGATGACATGCTTGCGAAAGCCCAGGAAATTGCCGGCGCCCGCCGTGCCGGCGTCGATCGAGGTGGTGGTGCCGCTGCTGCGGCCCAACTCGGTCGCGTCGATCCCGATCGAGGTCCCGCCCCAATAGACGTGAGTGTGCAGATCGATCAGGCCGGGCGAGACGACCAGGCCGGAGACGTCCCGTACGTCGGCCGACGCCTGTCCCTTGAGGCCAGGGCCGACGGCCGCCACTTTGCCGTCCTTGAAAGCCACGTCCATGACGCCGTCGACGCCGTTGGCGGGATCGATCACCCGGCCGCCGGCCAAGATCAGGTCAAACATCAACGGACCTCGACGATGGCTTCGATCTCGACCGTGATCTGCCCGGGCAGCGACCCCATGCCGACGGCGGAGCGGGCGTGGCGTCCCTTGTCGCCGAACACCTCGACGAACAGGTCGGAGCAGCCGTTGATCACCTTGGGATGCTCGCCGAAATCCGGCGTGCCGTTCACCATGCCCAGCACCTTCACGATGCGCACGACGCGGTCCAGATCGCCATCCAACGCCTGCGACATCGCGGCGATCAACACGACGCCGATGGATCGGGCATGCTCATAGGCGGTCTCCACGGACACGCCGCCAGGGCCGACCTTGCCGATGCCGCGCACGCCGTCCTCGCCATAGGGCCCTTTGCCGGCGAGGAACAACAGATTGCCGGTCTGGACGGCGTGGACGTAGTTGCCCATCGGGGGGCCTAGCGGCGGCAGGTCAATTGCAAGAGATTTCAGGCGTTCGGCGATGCTCATGGCGGCCTCAAAGAATGTGATGACAGGAGCGTGGATTTTTCCGCCGGCCGGCACAACCATCTATTTGTTGATTTGTCTGGGGAGACGCGGTGATGGGCCTGATCAGACGAGTTTTTGCGGTCCTGGCGGCGCTCGCCGCAGGTTTCGCCGCGGCGCCGGCGCAGGCCGGCTGTCCCGGCTTGGTGGTGGACAACGCGCCGCTGCTGCATCGCGCCGCTTTCCAACGCTCAGCGGTTCCCGCCGACCATGTCAGCCTCACCTTTCTCGGCCACGCCAGCTATCTGATCGAGACGCCGGGCGGGATCGCGGCGGTGACCGACTATAACGGCGTGAACATTCCGGCCTTCACGCCGGATCTGATCACCATGAACAACGCCCACAGCACGCATTATGTGACCAACCCGCCGGCGGCGATCGCCAAGGTGCTGCGCGGCTGGTCCGAAGACGGAGCCCTGCCGTTCCATGACGTGAAGCTCGGCGACATGCGCGTGCGCAATCTGTCGACCAACACGCGCGAGAGCCTGTACGGCGGCGGCGGCACGCGGCGATACGGCAACTCGATCTTCATCTTTGAAGTGGAGGGCGTCTGCATCGCGCACACCAGCCATCTGCACCACCCGCTGACTCCGGAAGACCTGGACGATCTCGGCAAGATCGACGTGCTGATCCTGCCGGTCGACGGATCCTGGACCATGCCGCTGGAGGACGCGCTGGATCTGGTCGACAAGATTCGACCGTCGATCCTGGTGCCGACCCACTATATCGGCCCCTGGGCGTTGGAGCGCTTCCTGACCGCCGTCGGCGACCGCTATCCGAAGAAGCGGCATCCCAGCGCGAAGATCACGCTGACCAAGGCGGGTCTGCCGACTGCGACCGAAATCGTGGTGCTGCAGGGCTTTTGAGCGCTCATTAACGCAGCGGCTTTGAGGTGATCGTGAACTTGATCGTCGGGCCCGGCAGCGCCGGATCCGTTCGATCGAAGCTGTTGTCGGCGTTCAAGTCGTTCTGCGACAGGATCAGGGTCGATATCTCATCCTCTTCACGCGGCGCGAACTCGCGGATCAATCTGATCAGGCGACTGTACATATCCAGCGGCGGAGCGCCGACAAACGTCTGCTGAGGCGGCGGCTTGACCGTCGGTTCGCCGAGCTTCGGCGTCGGAAGCGACGGCGGCGCAGGCTTTGCTGTCGCAATCGTGAGCTGGGTCGCCGAGGTGGCGAGGCTGGGCGCGCTTGCGAAGGTCGGCGAGGAGATCAAGACAGGCGTCGTCGGGGTTGGCGTCGTCGGGGATGGCGGCGTCACGACGGGCGTGTCGCCGGGGCTGCCCGGACCGCTGGGTCGGCTCGGCTGGCTCGCGACGCTCGGCGACGTGCCCAACGCCGCGACGCTCGCCTGCGAAGGCCGGGTGCCGAAGCTCGGCAAGCTCGGCACAAAAACCCGCCCGACGCCCACTCGATCGATCGGAACCGGCGTGACGAACAAGGGCGGTAATGTCACGTCGGCGCCGCCGGCCGAAACCTTCAGCTTGTTCGGGCCGTCGAGCGAGTAGTCGAAATAAATCGGCGCGTTGTTGGTGCTCAAGGTCACGTCGGACAGCAGGGTCACCGCGTCGTAGCGCTGCGCGCCGATCGTGCTGACCGCGCCCCCGATCTCCGCCGCCGCGTAGGTCGAATTCGGGCCGTGATAGAGGGACAGGCTCCCCAGCGCGGTGGTCGCGCCCGCGCCGACCGGCAAACGCGCCTTGCCGTTTCCGTCCACATTGATCCGCGCGCTCTGCCCGCCGACCGTCGAGCCGTCCAGGCCCGCGGAGAAATCGATGATCCCGTTGAGGGCGTCGAACACGGTTGATCCGCCGAGGATCACCGGGCCGCCGTAGCTCTGCGCGCCGTTGGTGAAGATCCCGTCGGCGACGGTGAGAGGGCCGGACCCGATTTGCGTGAGGCTCGCCAAGCGAGTTCCAGCGCCGGCCGCGCCCCCCAGCGACACCGCCCCTGCGCCGGCCTCGAGCGTCAACCCGCCCGGCCCGTCGATCGCGCCGGCGGCCTGGATCGCCGCGTCGCTGGTCCGCAGGGTCGTGTCGTCCATCAGCATGATGACGCTGTATTCCTGCGTGCCGACGGTCCAGATCGTCTTTCCAACCGCCGCCGCGCCGGCGGAGAGGCTCGCAAGCTGGGTCGTGGTTCCCAGGCCCTTGGCGAAGCTGATGGTTCCAGCGCCGGTAGAGGCTTTCAGGCTGGCGCTGTCGTTCGCGCCATTGACCGCCTCTTTGAAAGCCACGTCGCCGCCGCTGGTCTTCACCTGGACAGCGCCGGAAAGCACGACCGAGCCTGTGTAGGACTGCGCGCCGGTCGTGACGATCGTGCCGGCGATCCGCGCCGCGCCCGCCGTGAGGCTCGCCAGCGCCGTGATGTCGCCGGCCCCGACCGGCAAGCGCGCCGCGCCGCCCGCTGTCGCCAGGGTCACGGACTGAGCGCCCGGCGTCGTCCCGTTCAGACCGCCGCCGAAGGCGATGTCGCCGCTGCTCGCGTCGAAGGTCGTGTTGGTCGCCACCACCACCGAACCGGCGAAGCTCTGCGAACCGCTCGTGAGCACCTGATCGCGCGCGGTCAGCTCGCCGGCTCCTACTTGGGTAAGGCTTCCAAGCCGCGTGGCCGCGCCAACCGCGCCGCCGAAGGAGGTTGCGCCCGTCCCGTTCTCCAGCCGAACCGCGCCGGGGCCGTCCAGCGCCCCAGAGAAGGAGATCGGCGCGTTCGTCGTCCGCAAGGTCGCGTCCGCCGTCGCGACCGTCTGACCATAGGACTGCGCGCCGGTCGTAGCGATCGTTCCGGCGATCCGGGCCGCGCCGACCGTGAGGCCGCCCAGCGCCGTGTTCGCCCCAGCGCCATTGGCGAAGCCGATCGTCCCGGTTCCGAGGGAGGCGGTCAGGGTCTGGCCGACCATCGTTCCATCGACTGAGCCTGCGAACGAGACATCGCTGTTCGTGGTCTGAAAGGTTACCGGCCCAGCCAGAAGCAATGAGCCGCCGTAGGATT
>JBMLRS010000140.1:0-4228 GCA_049240905.1 Elsteraceae bacterium | reverse complement strand
AACACCGCGTGGATCGGGACCCAGCGCTCGCCATTGCGGCCGAGCATCCCGCGCACGGGCCCGAAGGGGCGGGCGCGCATCACGCGCGGCACCGAATTGTCGAGCGGGACGCCGCCGCTCCGCGCGGCCAGCGCCGTGACGCGGGACAGCGCGTCCTTCAACTCCGCTTCGCTGTCGCGCTCCACCACCAGATGCAGGGTGAAGGCGTGGTCCTTGAGGAAGGAGGTTCCGCCGGCCGCGACCGAGATCGCGTCCTTCAGCCCGCCCAGCATGGTCTTGCCGGAGCTGGCGACCGAGGAGAGGATCTGCAGCCCTTCGCTGATCCGGTTCACGCTGGCGGAATGCTCTGCCTTGGTGCGGTCGATGCCGAAGCCTTCGGCGACTAATCGCGCGCGCGCCATGGCGACCTGCGCCTCGGCCATCGCCTGGATGGTGGGAAAGCCGAAGGAGAGATAGCCGTGGCTCGCGGGCTGGGGAATTAACTTCAAGGTCGCCGCCAGCTTCAAGCCGAAGGCGCCGGTGTCGCCCAGGAAGAGGCCGGTCATGTCCGGTCCGCCCTCGCGGGTGAAGGGCTTCGCGTTGTTTCGCCCGCCGGAGCCGGTGACCACGACCGAGCCGTCGGCCAGGACGGCGGTCACGCCGATCACGCTTTCGGCCACCGTGCCGTGATATGTCGAGCCGAAGAAGGCGCTGTTCTGCGACAGCGCGCCGCCGATCGTGGCGTTGATCCCGGACAGCGGGCCCCAATAGGGCGTGCGCAGGCCGGTTCCCTCCAGCGCCTCATGCAGCTTGGCCCAGCTGCAGCCGGCCTCAACCGTGACGTAGCGGTCCTCGGCGTTCAGCTCGATCACCCTGTCCATGCGGCGCATGTCGACCACGACGGCGTGATCATGCGGCGGCAGATAGCCCTTGGTGTAGGACATGCCGCCGCCGCGCGGCACGATCGCGACGCCCGCGGCGGTCGCAAGAGTCACCGCCGCCGCCGCTTCCTCGGCCGTTTGAGGGCGGAGGATCGCCAGGGGGCGCACGCCGGGCTGCCAGAACACGTCGTTGGCGTAGAAGTCGCGGCTGACGGAATCCGCCAGCACGCCGTCCGCGCCAAGCAATTGCGTGAGAGCGTCGAGCAGCGGCTGGTGGGTCATGGGAGTTTCCTAGGAGAGGTAGGTTGGGCTAGTAAATGAGCGGCGAACGCAAACTCTTTTCCTCACCCTGAGCTTGTCGAAGGGCGGGAGAGTGAAAGACGATTGAGAGTTTGTTTATCCTTCGACAGGCTCAGGATGAGGTGTTTATTCCCGCGCATTTAGCTTCAACTTAAGTCAGCCAATATCTAAGAGAGATACGTTTCGAGCAGATTGCCGTCGGCGCGCAGCTCCGTCCCTGTGCCCTGCGCGACGATCCGGCCGCGGCGCATGACATAGGCGTAGTCCGCGATCTCCAGCGAGATCTCGGCGTTCTGCTCCACCAACAGGATCGATTGGCCCTGGCGGTGCAGGGTGACGATGGCGCCGAACACCTGATCGATGATCGCCGGGGCGAGGCCCATGGAGGGTTCGTCCAGCAGCAGAACGCGCGGGCTGGTCATGATCGCCCGCCCGATCGCCAGCATCTGCTGCTCGCCGCCGGACAACAGGCCCGCCACCTGGCTGCGGCGTTCGGCGAGGCGGGGGAAGAGGGCGTAGACCCGCTCCAGCATCTGCGCCTCGTCGCCGCGCTTGGCGAAGGCGGAGAGCGCCAGATTCTCGGCGACAGTCAGCGGGGCCACGACCATGCGCCCCTCTGGCACCAGCGCCAGACCCTGGCGCACGACTTGGTGGGTGTTGAGCTTGGAGATGTCGACGCCGTCGAGGGTGATCGCGCCCAGCACGGGACGATGCAGGCCGGCGACGCTGCGCAGCGTCGTGGATTTGCCGGCCCCGTTGGCGCCCAGCACGGCGACCAGCCGGCCGGCGCCGACCTCGATGGAGATCTCCTCCACCGCGCGGATCGCGCCGTAGCTAGCGGAGAGCCCGGATACGCTGAGCATCCTCGCTCCTTCCGAAATAGGCCTGCTGCACTTCCGGATGGGCCATGCAGTCCGCAGGGGTTCCATGCACCACGGCGCGGCCGAAATTCATCACGCTGACCCGGTCGCAGAAATTCATCACCAATCGGACGTTATGCTCGACCAGGAGCACGGTCAGACCGTCGTCGCGCAGCTTGTGGATCAGCTTGCCGATCACGTCCGATTCCTGCGCGTTCATGCCCGCCGTCGGTTCGTCCAGCAGCAGGAGACGCGGCTCGGATCCCAGCGCGCGGGCGATCTCGATCCGGCGTTGTTCGCCGTAGGACAGGGTCTCGGCCAACAGGTCGGCGCGATGGGCCATGCCGACCTGATCCAGCAGGGCCATCGCGCGCTTGCGGGTCGCCGCCATCGCCGCGCGCGCGGAAGGCAGGGCCAGGAAGGACGCCAGCAGGGAGCAGTTGCGCCGGAGGTAGCAGCCGGCCATCACCTGCTCCAGCGCGGTCATGCCGGCGAACAGGCGGACGTTTTGATAGGTGCGGGCGACGCCGGCGCCGGCGATCTCATGGGCGGGCAGCTTCTGGATCTCGCGATCGCCGATCAGGATGCGGCCGCTGTCCGACGGCAGAAGCCCGGTGATCAGGTTGATCACGGTGGTCTTGCCGGCCCCGTTCGGCCCCATCAGGCCCGTGACCGAGCCATAGGGCGCCTCCATCGACAGATCGCCCACGGCCGTCAGGCCGCCGAAGCTCTTGTTGACGCCCTCGAGGCGCAGAACGGGCGTCATCGCCGGGGTCATTGGCGGCGCAGCCGCCAGAAGCGCGGGTCGATCAGGCCCCGGGGCAGGAAGATCATGATCAACAGCAGGACGATCCCGTTGGCGACCTTCTCATAATCCGGCGCCACCGCCTGCAGGGCGACCGGCAAGGCGGTGAACACCGCCGCGCCCAGGATCGCGCCGGCCCAATGGTAGGAGCCGCCGAGCACGACGGCCGCGATCATGGTGAAGGCGATATGGATGAAATAGGTGTCGGGCGACAGGAACTGCAGCGTCAAGGCCAGCAGCATGCCGCCGACGCCGCCGGTCGCGCCGGAGACGATGAAGGCGATCGCCTGGATCTTGCGCGGGGGGACCCCCAGCGTGGTGGCGACCGCCTGATCCTCGCGCACCGCCCGGGCCGCGATCCCGAACCAGGAGGCCGACAGCCGCCAATAGACCAGCGCCGCGATCGCCAGCACCAGCGCCAGAGCGCTGAGCGGGACCGTCATCGGCACGGACATGCCGTAGACGCCGCCGGTCAGCTTGGTGGCGTTCAAGGTCACCACGCGGGTGATCAGCACCAGCGCGAGGCTGGCCAACGCCATCCAATGGCTCTCAAGCCGGAGGAAGATCAGCGCGATCACGATAGACAGGATCGAGCCCGCGAGGGCGCAGAGCGGCAGCACCATCAGGGGCGGCAATCCTGTCAGCAGCATCAGCTGCACGCCCAGGAAGCCGCCCATCGCGGCGAAGGTGACGGTCGCGAAGCTGAGGATCCCAACCGAGAGCACGGCGTAGGTCGACAGCGCGAAGAACGCGTTGACGATCGCGAAGCCCAGCGTGCTCTGGTAGGTCGCCCAGAAATCCTCGAGCGTTTGGCCCAGACTCATTGGTTAGGCGCGCACGAAGTTCACGCCGCCGAACAGACCGCGCGGGCGGAGCAGCAGGAAGCCCAACAGCAGGGCGTAAGTGATGCCGTCGCGCAGGCTGGTGGAGATGTACTGCGCGGACATCACCTCCAGCACACCCAACGCCACCCCGGCGAGCGCCGCGCCGCGCACGTCGTCGTAACCGCCGACGACCACGGCGGCGAAGCCCTTCAGCATCAGCCCTTCGCCCAGCGTGTAGGAGACGTTCTGGGTGGCGATCCCGCCCAGCACGCCCGCCAGACCAGACGTGGCGCCGGCCAGAAACGCGGTCACCAGGATCACCTTGTGCGGATCGACGCCGGCGATCGCCGCCGCCGCTTCGTTCCAGCCGACCGCGCGCATGGCGGCGCCGAAGCGGGAATGGCGCACCAGATAATGCATGCCGATGGTCACCAGGATCATCGCCATGATGCTGACGCCCTGCATCACCGCGAACTGCACCTCGCCCAGCCTCACCATGCCCGACGGATAGGAGGGCAGGGGGAAGCTGAGGCTGGTGTGCCCGGTCGAGGCGTCGGCCAGATTATCGAGAATGATCCA
>JBMLRS010000139.1:0-5638 GCA_049240905.1 Elsteraceae bacterium | reverse complement strand
TCGGCGCGCCAGACCTTGAGGTCGGTGGTTCCGTCGGCGTAGCCGATCAGGCTGCTCAGGCCAGGGCGCGGTCGGCTCAGCACCACGCCGTTCTCCACGAAGCCGTAATGGCTGCCGTTGTTCGAGCGCCCAAGGCCAGGACCCTTGAAGGCGCCATGTTCGCGCTTGAAGCCGCCGGCGAAGGTCGCGACCAGCCGGTTCAACTGATCGGGCGGCGGCATGCCGACGCGGGCGAGCGGACCAAGCTGATCGAAGCCGTCCGGGCCGGGGCCGTCCTTGGCCACGTCGACGCGGCTGGACCAGCCGACCCGCGGATGCTCGCTGCCGACGCGGAAATCCAGCTCGAACCGGTTGAGGTCGAACGCCATCAGATAGACCAGCGCGTCGCGCTCGACGTCGTCGAGCGGGTTCACCCGCCCGCCGAAGCTGGCCAGCAGATCCGGGGCGGCCTCCCCTGGTGCCATGACGCTGGCGAACACGCCGCGCTGGCTCGAAGAGGCGCGCCAGCGCCCCAGCTCCAGCGCCCGCGATCCGCCGCGCAGGGCGATCCCCAGCCGCTCCCCGTCGACCGGCCCACGACGGTCGCCCGTGCGCGCGGGCAAGGGCGCGGCTTCCCCGCCGCTCTCGACCGGTTGCAGGATCACGCCGCTGCTCGACGTGACTTTCTCTGAATACTCGTCGCGGCCGATCGTGGCCTTAACGAAGCTGATCACCGATTCGCCCATGGATCCGCTGTCGCGCAGGGCTTGCACGACGCTCTCCTGGGTGGTGCGCCAGCCCGGCTTGGTCGCCCGGCGCCAGAGCGCGCCTTGGCAGAGCGCGGCGTAAGGCTGGTCGGCGGCGGCGAACAGATCGCGCCCGTCGTCGGTGGCGAGCCCGCAGGCGATACGACGGTCCGCGCGGTTCACGATCAGCCCGTCCGGGCTCAACCGGACCTGCTGGCGCGTCGGGGCGGTGTTCTCGATCGCGGCGGAGCCGGTCAGCGCGCCGGCGGCGTCCCGGCGCTCCAGCAGGAAAGAGCGGTGAACGCCCGCGTTCAGGTCGATCAGCCGCAGGCTGCCGCCGTCCGGCGTCGCCGCGGAGACGCTGCTGGCGAAGGGCTGGATCGCTAGAACGCCGGATGCGTCGGCCAAGCGGGCGGGGCGGGGCGGTGGAACCACGGAAGGCGTCGAGGGCGCCGTGGCTGGGCCGCCGGCCGGCGGCGCGCTCGCCGCCGATTCCGCGCGGGGCAGAACCGGTTGCGGTCGTTGCGCTTGCGGCAGGCTGGCCTGCGGCAGGCTGATCCCCGCCTGGGCGACGGGCTGCGGCGCCGCCTGCGGGGCCGGCGCGTTTGGCGCGGCCGCGACCGCGGCGGGCGCCGGTGAGGGGGCGGCCGAGGGCAGGGGGGCGGAGCGGTTGACCTGCGCCGGCTTCGGCGCCGGCGGGGGCGGGGCCATCGCGGTCAGGGTTGGCTGCGCCGGGGGTTGAAGGACGGTCGGCGGCGCGGCGACGATCTGCGGCGGCGGCGGGATTGACGCCTGGCTGGGGGCCTGGCTCGGCGCTTGGCTTGGAGTTGGCGGTTCCTGAATCGGCACCACCACGGCGCGCTGGGCCGGCGCCGCGGGCGATTGCGTCGCCGGCAGATAGTCGGGCAGCGCGCTCGGGCTGGTGTATTCGCGGACGAAAACCGTTTCCTGCTTCGGCGTGGTCAAATACATCGCGGTCAGAAAACCGACGGTCGGCACGGCGACGACGAGGCCCGCGATCAATGGCCAGGACAGCCAATCGCCGCGCTCGTCGTTTCGCGCGTCGATGGTCATGGGCATGGCAACGTCGACGCAGAATGACGGTTCATCCGAACATATTGCCGGAATTCGAAGTTTCGTGAACCTGATATGACCAGTGAGGGGCTGTCGAACTGTCAGATGTTGCCGAAAGGCAACGATCACGCGTCGGAAACGAAAAAGGCGGCCCCGGGGAGGGCCGCCCAATCGCTTCGGTGACTGTGATGGAGAGCCGAAGTCGCGGCGCTCGGCCTTTACTTGGTCGGCGCGGCGACGCCCGGGGTCTTCGCCTTATCGTCCTTCTCAGTCTTCGCCTTCACGTCGCCCGGCTTCGCGGTCGCCGCGCCCGCCGGCGTGGCGACCGAGGGGGTCGTGGCGGCGCGCGGGGCCTGGACGGTCTGCGCCTGGGCCTGCTGGGCGGGTTTCGCGGCGGTCGTGGGGGCGTTCGACGCTTTCACCGCCTCAATGGCCGAGGCCGGAAGAGCGAGACCAACCAGAGCCAGAAGAGCGGCGGCGGCGGTGACGGAACGGAACATGGACTTCATCCTTCGTTTCAGGTTCGCAGCAACTCATGTCGTCTGCGTGAAGAAAACATGCCGCGTTTCAACGAATACTTCCAATTACAAATAAGAGAGCTTTTCTACATTTGGGGTTCATGACTTTTTTGTAATCGACCGGACACGCGTGAAGAATAGGCTGAAGTCTTCGGGCCTGCCCGCGATGATGCGCAGGGCCGCGAAAAGCCCGGTCGCGGCGACCACGAACAATTGCCCGACTGGGGGCAGGGCGAAGGCGACGCCGGCCCCGATCACCATGGCGCCGGCGTTCACGATGTTGTTGGCGGCGACCGCGCGGGCGATCGCCTCGGGCGGGGCGTCGCGCTGCAGGATCGCGTAGAGCGGCACGACGAAGACCCCGCCCGCCGCCGCGAGGACCGCCAGCGCCACGAGCAGATGGACGCCCTGAAGGTTGGCGAGCCCAACCACCGGCGGGCCGCTGATGATCCAGGCGACGTCGAGCGCGGCCAGCGCCATGACGATGGCGGCGGCCGGCGTGAAGCGGGCGTCTATCCGGCTTCCCATCAAGCGGACGCAGCCGATGGAGCCGATACCGATGCCGATCACGAAGCTGGAGAGGCCCCAGGTCGTTTCCAGCGCGCCGCCGCCGGTCAGGTCGGTCACGAAAATCGGCAGCGAGGTTAGCGTCAGCGCGCCGACGCCCCAGAACCAGCTCATGCCCCAGATCGTCAGGCGCACGGAGGGAACCCGGAAGGCCTCGCGCACCGTGCGCCAACTGTCGGTGATCGGGTTCCAGGGGAAGGGGGCGGGCTTGCCGGCCGGCAGGCTCGGCAGGCGCAACGTCGCCAGAAAGCCGATCACCGCGAGGCCGGTCGCGACCGCGCTGGCGATCATCGGGCCGGTCATCGGGCCCTCGGTGTGGTCCGCCGCCAGCCCGCCCAGCACGGTGCCGCCGAGGATGGCGAGGAAGGTCGTGCTCTCGATCGCGGCGTTGGCCGAGACCAGCTTCTTGGGCCCCACCAGCTCCGGCAGGATCGCGTATTTGACCGGGCCGAAGAAGGCCGCGTGGGTTCCCAGCAAAAAGGCGATCAGCACCACCGACCAGGGCTCGTGATCCCAGGCGACCAGAAAGGCCAGGGCCATCAGCGGGATCTCCAGCGCTTTCAGGATCTGCGCCAGCTTGTCCTTGGGGTAGCGGTCGGCCAGATGGCCGCCCATGGCGGAGAACAGGAAGCCCGGCCCCACGAAGGCCGCCATGCCCGCGGCCGAAATCCAGGCCTTCTGGTCGGGCCAGGCGAACAAGGCCGCCAGCACGATCGCGTTCTTCACGACATTGTCGTTCAGCGCGCTCAGAAACTGCGCCAGACACAGCGGAAAGAAGCGGGACCAGTAGGAGGCTCGCACGTCAGTTCTCCGTCAGCCATCGAGGCGTGGTTGATTTTCGTCGCCGCCGCCCGCAAGAAGGCGGTGAAGAGAGGTAGCATGACCAAGAGCCAAAATCCCGGCGCGCTTGCGGGGCTGCGCGTGATCGATCTGACCCGCGTGCTGGGCGGACCCTACGGGACCCAAGCGCTGGCCGACCACGGCGCCGACGTCGTCAAGATCGAGCCGCCGCAGGGCGACGAAGTGCGCGATTGGGGCCCCCCCTTCCGCGACGGCGCGGCTTCCTATTATGTCGGCGTCAACCGCAACAAGCGCGCGATGGCGCTGGATCTGGCCCAGCCCGCCGGCCGCGAGGTTCTGCTGCGCTTGCTCGAGACCGCCGACGTGCTGATCGAGAACTACAAGACCGGCACCTTTGAGAAATGGGGCATCGGCTACGACGCCGTGCTGAAGGAGCGGTTCCCGCGCCTGATCCACTGCAAGATCAGCGGCTTCGGCGCGGATGGCCCCCTGGGCGGCTTTCCGGGCTATGACGCGGTCGTCCAGGCCATGTCCGGCCTGATGAGCGTCAATGGGACGCAGGAGGGCGGCCCGGTTCGAATCGGCACGCCGCTGGTCGATCTCGGCACCGGGTTGAACGCGGCGCTCGCGGTGATGATGGCGCTCTATGAGCGCAACGTCTCCGGCAAGGGCCAATACATTGACGTGCCGCTCTACGACGTGGCGGTCAGCCTGCTGCATCCGCACGCCGCGAACTATCTGATGTCGGGCAATGCGCCCAAGCGCACCGGCAACGCCCATCCCAACATCACCCCCTACGACACCTTCGCGACCAAGACCGGGGACATTTTCCTGGCGGTCGGCAACGATCGCCAGTTCCAGCGCCTGGTGGCGGAGTTGGGCGCGCCGCATCTCTCGGTCGATCCGCGCTTCGCGACGTCGGCCGCGCGCAACGCCAATCGGCCGACCTTGACGCCGATGCTCCAGGCGCTGTTCGCCGACCGCGAGGCGGCGCCGATGGCGGAGAAGCTGTTGGCGTTGGGCGTGCCCGCCGGGGCGGTGTTGAGCATCCCCGAAGTGATGGAGCATCCCCACACCAAGCATCGCGGCATGGTCGCAGAAGACGGCGAATATCGCGGCACCGGCGTGCCGATCAAGTTTCAGCGCACGCCCGCCCGCGCCGCGACCAAGCCGCAGTCGTTCGGCGCCTCGGGCCGCGCGGTGCTCGCCGAGGCGGGATTCTCCGCCGACGAGATCGAGAGCCTGGCGAAGAGCGGGGTGCTGGTGGAGGCGCGCCGCAAAGGCGGGGGAGAATAGGATGAAGGAGACCTCGAAGGCGGTCGCCCGCCGCCTCCGTGATCCCAACTTCATCAGCCGCTATTTCCGCGGCAATGGCGTCGACATCGGCGGCGGGCCGGACCCGCTGCCGCTCTACCGCGAAACCTTCGTCGGCATGGGCGAGGTGGCGATCTGGGATCTGCCGCAGGGCGACGCCCAGGACATGGCGGGCGTGCCCGACGAAAGCTTCGACTTCGTCCATTCCAGCCATTGCCTGGAGCATCTGGGCGATCCGGCGGTCGCGCTGGCGAACTGGTTCCGCATCCTGAAGCCAGGCGGCCATCTAATTCTTTTGGTGCCGGACGAAGATCTCTACGAGCAAGGGGTGTTCCCCAGCACGTGGAACTCCGACCACAAATGGACCTTCACCCTCTTCAAGACCCAATCCTGGTCGCCGCGCTCGCTCAATCTCGTGGAGTTGCTGTGCGGGCTGGGGCCGGCCTGCGACATCGCCAAGATCGAGAAGCTGGACGCCCATCATCGCTATGGTCTGCCGCGCTTCGATCAGACCGCGACGCCGATCGGCGAATCCGCCCTGGAGGCGGTGGTGCGCAAACGCCCTGAGGCGGAGATCCGCGCCGGCGGTCGATTGCCGCAATCCAATATGGCTCTGACGCCGGCGGACGTGTATCTGCT
>JBMLRS010000138.1:0-8096 GCA_049240905.1 Elsteraceae bacterium | reverse complement strand
GGAGGAACAGCTTCGGCAGCGGCAAGGGTGACGACACGATCACCAGCGGGATCGAAGGCGCCTGGACCAAGGATCCGATCCGTTGGGACAACGGCTATTTCGACAATCTGTTCAATTATGAGTGGGAGCTGACCAAGAGCCCGGCCGGCGCCTGGCAATGGAAGCCGACCGATCCGGCCGCAGCGACCAGCGTCCCCGCCGCGCATGACCCGTCCAAGCGGGAAGCGCCGATGATGACCACGGCGGACATGGCCTTGAAGGTCGATCCGATCTACGCCGCGATCTCCAAGCGGTTCCACCAGAACCCGGACCAGCTGGCCGACGCCTTCGCCCGCGCCTGGTTCAAGCTGACTCACCGCGACATGGGTCCGAAGGCCCGGTATCTCGGGCCGGAAGTGCCGACTGAGGAGCTGATCTGGCAGGATCCGATCCCGGCGGTCGACCACGCCTTGATCGACGCGGCGGACGCAGCGGCGCTGAAGGCGAAGATCCTGGCCTCCGGCCTCACGATCTCCCAGTTGGTCTCGACCGCCTGGGCCTCGGCCTCGACCTTCCGCGGCTCGGACAAGCGCGGCGGGGCGAACGGGGCGCGCATCCGCCTGGCGCCGCAGAAGGATTGGGAGGTCAATCAGCCGGCCCAGCTCGCGGCGGTGTTGGCCAAGCTGGAGGAGATCCAGAAAGGCTTCAAAGCAGCCCAGACGGGCGTCAAGCGGATCTCCCTGGCGGATCTGATCGTCCTCGGCGGCGATGCGGCGGTGGAGCAGGCGGCGAAACACGCGGGCGTCTCCGTGACGGTCGAGTTCAAGCCCGGCCGCATGGACGCCTCGCAGGAGCAGACCGACGTCGAGTCCTTCGCCGTGCTGGAGCCGGTGGCGGACGGGTTCCGCAACTATCTGAAGCATGACTTCAGCGCCCCGGCCGAGGCCTTGCTGCTCGATCGCGCGCAGTTGCTGACCTTGAGCGCGCCGGAGATGACGGCGCTGGTCGGCGGGTTGCGGGTGCTCGGCGCCAACGCCGGGAATTCGACTGACGGCGTGTTCACCAAGCGGCCGGAGGCCCTGACGAACGACTTCTTCGTCAATCTCCTGGATATGGGGACGGTCTGGAAATCGACCTCGGACAAGCAGGACCGGTTCGAAGGTCGGGACCGGACGACCGGCGCCTTGAAGTGGACGGGCACGCGGGCGGATCTGGTGTTCGGCTCCAACTCCCAGCTCCGCGCGCTGGCCGAGGTCTACGCCTCGGAAGACGCCAAGCAGGCCTTCGCCCGCGACTTCGCGGCGGCCTGGGGCAAAGTGATGAACCTGGACCGGTTCGACATCGCGTAAGCCTGAAGGAACGGCGCCTGCGCTGGGTAAAGCCCACGCAGGCGCCCGTCTTCTCAAAATAAAATTAAGTATATCAAACTCTTCTCCTCACCCTGAGCCTGTCGAAGGTTGAATCAGAGAAAGATGACGAAGATTTTGTTTATCCTTCGACAGGCTCATGATGAAAGTTTTATTTTCAGCATCCTATTTTCTGCTTGGATCGGGCTGACTCTTCGGCGGCGTCCGGCTTGTCTCGCAGCCGGCGAAAGCGCTTGTAAACAAGCTTGCACTAGCTAACATGTCATCACCAGCCTGCTTTCCTCAAGGATCATCCATGACCGCCCTGCCCGGCCGCTTCGGCCTTTCCTGCGCCCTCGCCACGCCTTTCATGGACGACGGCGCCGTCGATCTGCCGCGTTTCGCGGCCCATGCGCGCTGGGCGCTGGATGAGGGCTGCGGCAGCGTGACGGCGTTCGGCACCACCGGCGAGGGCTCGTCGCTCGGGGCCTCCGATCGCGACCAGATGTTCGGCGCGCTGAAGGCGGCGGGGTTGGATTTCCGCCGGCAGGTGATCGGCGGAGTGATGGCGTCGAGCGTGGAGGACGCGATCGCGCAGTCCCGGCAGATCCTGAACGCTGACGGGCGCGCCCTGCTGCTGGCCCCGCCCTTCTATTTCAAGGGCGTGAGCGACGACGGGCTGTTCGCCTGGTTCAAGGCGCTGTTCACCAGATTGGGCGAGGCCGCGCGCGACGTGATTCTGTACAACATCCCCTCGGTCACCGCGGTGCCGCTGTCGCTGGATCTGATCACCAAGCTGCGCCGGGCCTATCCGGGCGTGATCATCGGGGTGAAGGATTCCTCAGGCGATTGGCCTTACACCCAAGCGCTGCTGGCCGAGCATAACGATCTGGCGATCCTGGTCGGCGACGAACGCCATCTGGCGGCGGCCGTGAAGCTGGGCTCGGAAGGCGCGATCTGCGGCGTCGCCAACCTCATGCCCAAGCGGCTGCTGCCGCTGGCGATGAAGGGCGAGGCGGACGCAACGATCTCCACCCTGGTCGACGCGTTGCTGAAGCATCCGGTGACGCCGGCCGTGAAATCCCTGATTGCGGACCGCACGGGCGACAAGGGCTGGCTGAACGCCCGCCCGCCGCTGAAGGCGCTGACGCCGGCGCAGTCCGCGCAGTTACGCGCCGAAGCCGGGCCGCTATAGCCCCCAAGCGCCGCTATAACCCTAAGGCGCGCAGCCGCGCCGTCTCGATATGGGCGGACATCGCCTCCATCGCCTGGAGGGGATCTCGGGATTCGATGCCCGCGATCACTTTCAGGTGATCGCGCATGACCGGGACCACCAGATCCCCCGCCAGCCGGGTCTGCGATTGGCGGATCAGCCGGATCTTGATCGAGTTGACCCGGTAGCTGTTGGAGATGATCGCATTGTCGAGCGCGTCGATGATCTGGTCATGCAGCCGCCAGTCGGTCTGCTGCGCTTCCTCGATCAGAGCCTGATCGACGCCATGGCGCGCCCGCTCCAGGATCGATTCATGGGCCGCGCGGATCTCGGCGATCTGTCGGTCGCTGGCGGTGGCGGTGAACAGCGCGATCGCCTCCCGCTCCAGGAACAAGCGGAACTGAAAGGCCTGGCGGATCAGCGACAGATCGACCTGGGCGATCTGCATGCCCCGCTGCGGAATGGTGCGGATCAACCCCTCGGCCTCCAGCCGGGGGATCAGCTCGCGGATCGCGCCCAGCGGAAATCCGGTGAGGTCCATCAACTGGCGCTGCGAGATGAATTGGCCGGGCTGCAGCTCCCGCGCGATCAGGCGGCCGGTGAAAGCGCGGTAGGCCTTGTCGCGCAGATTGACGTCTTCGGCGTCGCTGGTAATGGGCCTCTCCCTGTCTTGACGCCCGCGCGAACCGCGGCTGCGCGGATTGACATGTTAGCCGCGATGGACGTAGCACCAAACTCTTCATCGCGCGAGCGCCCCTGGATGAACGCCGCCCTTCCTCGCCGTCCGCTGGGCCGCAGCGGCCTTACGGTCTCAACGCTGGGCTTCGGCGCGGCCCCGCTTGGCGATCTCTACGGCCGGCTGGACGATCAGACCGCGATCGACGCGGTGACGGCGGCCTTGTCCGCCGGGGTCAGCCTGATCGACGCGGCGCCGCTCTACGGCCATGGGCTGGCGGAGCATCGCGTGGGAACCGCGATCCGGCGCTTCGAGCGATCGCAGATCCAGCTCTCCACCAAGATCGGCCGCTATATGGACCCGGGGCGGGGGCGCGGCGACGGCTCGGGATATCACGGCGGGCAGCCGCACGCGGCGGTGATCGATTATTCGCGCGACGGGACCCTGCGCTCGGTGGAGCAATCGCTGCTGCGGCTGGGGACCGACCGGATCGACATTCTGCTGATCCATGACGTCGATGTCTGGACCCATGGGAAGGACGGCTTCGAGCAGCGTTATCGCGAGGCGATGGCGGGGGCCTATCCGGCGCTGCATCAATTGCGCGCGGAAGGGGTGGTCAAGGCCATCGGGATCGGCGTCAATGAGGCCGACGTCTGCGCGCGGTTCGCGCGGGCGGGGGATTTCGATACGATGCTGCTGGCCGGCCGCTATTCCCTGCTGGAGCAGCCGGCGTTGGACGAGTTTCTGCCTCTGGCCCTGGAGAAGGGGATCGGCGTGATGCTGGGCGGCGTGTTCAATTCCGGAATTCTGGCGACCGGCCCTATTCCAGGGGCCAAATACAATTACCGCGACGCGCCGCCTGAGATACTGGCCAAGGTCGGCCGGATCCAGCGCGTCTGCGCCGATCATGGCGCGGATCTGGCGACCGCCGCGCTGCAATTCGCGCTGGGCCATCCCGCCGTCTCGTCGATCGTGCTGGGCGCGACCTCGCCGCAGGAGGTGGAGAGAAATCTGGCCGGGCTGACCACGCCGATCGCGCCCGCGCTGTGGTCGAACCTGAAGGCGGAAGGCCTGCTGCGCAAGGAGGCGCCGGTTCCGCTATGACGCGCCGGATCGACGCCCATCACCATCTCTGGCGGCTGGAGCGCGGGGATTACGGCTGGCTGACGCCCGACCTCGCGCCGATCCATCGCGACTTCGCGATGGCGGATCTCGACCCGCTGCTCGACGCGGCGGCGATCGACGCGACGATCCTGGTGCAGGCCGCGCCGACCGAGGCGGAGACCCGTTTCCTTCTGGCGGAGGCCGCCGCCGCGCCGCGCGTCGCGGGCGTGGTCGGCTGGATCGATTTCGACGCGCCGGACGCGGCGCAGCGCGTGGTGGCGATGGCCGCCGATCCCCTGTTGGTCGGTCTGCGCCCGATGGTGCAGGACATCGCCGACGATGATTGGCTGCTGCGGCCGGATCTGTCGAAGGCGCTCAGGGCGATGGCGCGGCTGGGGCTGGTTTTCGACGCTTTGGCCCTGCCGCGCCACCTGCCGCGCGTGGCGGAGGTGGCGCTGCGCCATCCGGAGCTGCGCATCGTGCTGGACCATCTGGGCAAGCCGCGTATAGCGGAGCGCGCCTTCCATCCTTGGCGCAGCGACCTGATGGCGCTGGCCGCCCTGCCCAACGTCTGCTGCAAGCTGTCCGGCATGCCGACCGAGGCGGCGCCGGACTGGAACCTGCAGGACCTGCGGCCCTACGCCGACCACATGCTGTCCTGCTTCGGCGCGGCGCGCGTGCTCTGGGGCAGCGACTGGCCGGTGGTGAATCTGGCGGGCGGCTACGCGCGGTGGCGCGAGGCCAGCCTCGCCTTGATCGCCGATCTGCCCGCCGCCTCGCAGGGGTTGATCCTCGGCGGGGTCGCCGAGCGCGTCTATCTGTCCAGCCGAGGAAAACAGCCATGCTGAAATCGATCGATCCGGTGCTGACCGCAGATCTGCTGTGGGTGCTGGCCGCGATGGGGCATGGCGACGATCTGGCGCTGGTCGACGCCAACCACCCGGCGGAGCGGATCGCCCGATCGACCGTCTCCGGCAAGCTGGTCCGGCTGCCGGGATTGACCATGGCGCGGGTCGCCAAAGCCATCCTGACCCTGCTGCCGATCGACAATTTCGAACCCGACCCGATCCGCCGGATGCGCGTGGTCGGCGACCCCGACGCGGTGCCGCCGGTGCAGCAGGAGGTGCAGGCGGCGCTGCGCGCCGTCGGTTTCAGCGAACCGATGGCCGGGATCAATCGCCACGCTTTCTACGAGGCGGCGAAATCCGGCTTCGCCGTGATCCAGGTCGGCGACCCGCGCCCCTATGGCTGCTTCCTGCTGCGCAAGGGCGTCATCGCCGGTTCGGTGACCGATCTCGGCTGACGCAGGGCTTCATTCCGCCGGTCCGGGCTGGCTGACCGGGACCGGAAACGGCGCGCCGGCCAGATTTCCAGTTGGCGGACGAGCGGTCGAGGCGACCTCGGCGTCCGGCTTGATGCGGAACCAGATCGCGTACAGCGCGGGCAGGAAGACCAGGATCAGCACGGTGCCGATCAGCGTGCCGCCGATCAGGGTGTAGGCCATCGCGCCCCAGAAGATCGAGTGGGTCAGCGGCACGAAGGCCAGAACGGCGGCCAGCGCGGTGAGGATGACCGGGCGGGAGCGCTGCACCGTCGCCTCCACCACCGCCTCTCGGCGCGACATGCCCTCGGCCTCATTCGTGCGGATCTGCTCGATCAGGATCAGCGTGTTGCGCATCAGGATGCCGGCCAGCGCGATCAAGCCAAGTATCGCGGTGAAGCCGAAGGGCTGTTGGAACAGCAGCAAGATCGGCACGGCGCCGATCAGCCCCAAAGGCCCGGTCAGCATCACCATGCTCATGGTCGAGAAGGCGCGGACCTGCGCCATGATCACCCCGACCATCAGCAACAGCATCACCGGGAACACTTTGACCAGCGCGACGTTCGCCTTCTCCGACTCTTCGATCGAGCCGGAGGTCTCGATCCGGTAACCATCCGGCAGCGTCGCCTTCAAGGGCGCCAAAGCGGCGAGCACGGCCTTGGAGACTTCCGGAGGCTGCAAAGCCTCATCGATGTCGCCGCGCACGGTGATCGCCAAGGTCCGGTCGCGCCGACGCAGGATCGGATCCTCCATCCGCACCTCCAATCGGCCGATCTGATCGAGCGGGATCAGCCGTCCGTCGCGGGAGATCACACCCAGATTGCCCAGCGCCTCAGGGTCCAGCCGGTCAGGCCCGGCGCTGCGGGCGACGACATCGACCAAGCGGACGTCCTCGCGCAATTGGGTCACGCTGACGCCGGACAGGAGAAATTGGAGCTGCTGGGCGACCTCCACCGGCGACAAGCCGATCAGGCGCAGCCGGTCCTGATCCGGGACGAAGCGCAGCACGGGGGATCGCTGACCCCAATCCTGGTTCACCTGACGCATGTTGGGATTGGCGCGCATGACCTGCTGCATCTGATCCGCGATCTGGCGCAATAGGGCAGGGTCGGGGCCGGTCGCGCGGAAGGCGACCGGGAAGGGCGAAGGCGGGCCGAAGACCAATTGCAGGACGCGGATCTTCGCTTCCGGCGCCAGGCCTTCCGCGATCCGCGCCCGCAGCGCCGCCTTCAACGAGTCCCGCGCGTCATGATCGGGCGTCAGGATCACGATCTTGGCGAAGGACGGGTTCGGCAGCTCGGGATTGTAGGAGAAGAAGAAGCGCGGCGCGCCCTGGCCGACATAGCTGGTGACGATCTTCGCCTCCGGCCGCTGCAGCAGCCAGGCCTCGACCTTCTTCACCGCGGCGTCGGTCAGCTGGATGTCGCTGCCTTCCGGGGCCTGGACCTCGACCAGCAGCTCCGGCCGGTCGGAGGTCGGGAAGAACTGCTTCTTCACCGCGGTCATGCCCAGGCCGGAGAGCAGGAAGGCCGCCGCCACCGCGCCGGCGACAAGGAATTTGCGCCGCACCGACCATTGGATCACCGCGCGCAGGCGGCGATAGCCCGGCCGGTCATAGATCGCATGCGCCCCGCCTGGGATCGGCTTCACCTCCGGCAGCAGCTTCACGCCGAGATAGGGGGTGAAGGCGACCGCGACGACCCAACTGGCGATCAGCGCGAAGCCGACGATCCAGAAGATGTTGCCGGCGTATTCGCCGGAGCTGGATTGCGCGAAGCCCACGGGCATCAGTCCGATCACGGTCACCAGAGTGCCGGACAGCATGGGCGCGGCGGTGTGGCTCCAGGCGTAGGCGGCGGCCGCGACCCGGTCCATCCCCTCCTCCATCTTCACCACCATCATCTCGATCGCGATGATCGCGTCGTCGACCAGCAGGCCCAACGCCAATATCAGCGCGCCCAAGGTGACGCGGTCGAACACCCGGCCGCTGTCGAGCATGATCACGAACACGGCGGCCAAGGTCAGCGGCACGGCGGCGGCGACCACGATCCCGCCGCGCCAGCCGAGGCTCACCAGGCTCACCAGCAGGATCACCGCCAGGGCGATGACAAACTTCACCATGAACTCGTCCACGGCCTGGGTGATGTTGACGGCCTGATCGGAGATCTTGCTGAAGCTGAGGCCCAGGGGCAGCTGCGCGGCGATCTTCTGGGTCTCGGCCTCCAGCGCGCGGCCAAGCTCAAGCCCGTTCCAGCGATCCTGCATCACCACGCCAAGCGCCAGCGCCTCCTGGCCCTGATGGCGCAGCAGGAAGGCGGGCGGATCCTCGTAGCCGCGGCGGATCTCCGCGACGTCGGCGAGGCGAAACACCCGGCCGTTCGCCTGGATCGGCGCGTGGGTGATATTCTGGAGATCGTCAAAGGCCCCCGCCACGCGCAGATGGATCTGCGGCCCAAG
>JBMLRS010000137.1:0-11702 GCA_049240905.1 Elsteraceae bacterium | reverse complement strand
GCTGACCTTCACCATGTAGACGTCGACCTCGATGCCGAACAGCGCGCCGGCGAAGGCGAGGCTGGAGCCCCACTGCCCGGCCCCGGTCTCGGTCGTCAGCTTCTTCACGCCCTCCGCCTTGTTGTAGAAGGCCTGCGGCACGGCGGTGTTGGGCTTGTGGCTGCCGGACGGGCTGACGCCCTCATATTTGTAATAGATCTTCGCGGGCGTCCCGAGCGCGGCCTCAAGCCGGCGGGCGCGATAGAGCGGGCTGGGGCGCCATTGGCGATAGATGTCGCGCACCGGCGTGGGGATGTCGATGTAGCGCTCGGTCGAGACTTCCTGGCGGATGATCTCCATCGGGAAGATCGGCGACAGATCGTCCGGGCCGACCGGTTGATGCGTGCCAGGATGGAGCGGCGGCGCCAGGGGAACCGGCAGATCCGCCGCGATATTGTACCATGCCCGGGGCATCTTCTCCTCAGGCAGGAAATATTTCACCGTGTCGCTCATCCGCTTCGCTCCCCTACAGGCTTGAGGGCGCGATCAAGCCCAAATTCATACGCCGCAACAAGAGAGATTTTTCATGGCTGACCCCATCGCCGGCATGGAATCCGCGCATTCCGATTTCAGCAGAGACATGAGCTATGGCGACTATCTGCATCTCGACAAGATTCTGACCGCGCAGGAGCCGCGCTCCGCCGCCCACGACGAGATGCTGTTCATCGTCATCCACCAAGCCTCGGAGCTTTGGATGAAGCTGGCCATCCATGAATTGACCGCCGCCTGCGCCGCGCTGCGCGACGACCAGCTTCAGCCGGCCTTCAAGATGCTGGCGCGCGTCAGCCGAATTCAGGCGCAGATGATCCAGTCCTGGGACGTGCTGTCGACCATGACTCCGGCGGATTACGCGACCTTCCGCGACGCGCTCGGCCATTCCTCAGGCTTCCAGTCCTTCCAGTACCGCACGATGGAGTTTCTGCTGGGCAACAAGGAGCGGGCGATGCTGGCCCCGCATCGTCATCGCCCCGATCTGCACGAGCCGCTGCGCGCCGTGCTGGAGGGCCCCAGCCTGTATGACGAGGCGCAGCGCATGCTCGCCCGGCGCGGCTTCGCGATCGACGCGGCGCATCTGAATCGCGATCTCAGCCTGCCTTACATGGCCAATGACAGCGTGAAGGCGGCCTGGATCGCGGTCTATCGCGATCCGCAGCGCTGGTGGGAGTTGTACGAATTGGCCGAGGAGTTGGTCGATGTGGAGGACTGGTTCCAGGTCTGGCGATTCCGCCACATGAAGACCGTCCAGCGCGTCATCGGTTTCAAGAAGGGAACGGGCGGCACGGCCGGGGTCGGCTATCTGCGCCAGGCGGTGGACCGCCCGTTCTTTCCGGAGCTTTGGGCTCTGCGAACCGAGCTCTGACCGTCAGCGCGGCCGGGGCGCGGCCGCCAGGAAGGCGGGTTGCTCGGCGTCGACCGCAGGGGTCGACGAGGCTGGCGCGCGCGCCGGCCTCGGCTCTTTTGAGCCGGCGGCCGGCGTGACGCGCGCGCTGGAGCTTCCGGCGGCGGCGGGCGGTTGCGGAGCGTTCGAAGCGGCGATCCGCTCCCGGGTCGTGGCGACCTGCGCGCCGACGGCAAGCCGCGCGGAGACCGCCTCGAAGTCGGCCGGAGAGAGAATGAAACCGCGCTCCCCGCCAGCGACGACGGGAAAGCTCTTCCAACCCAACTCAAGCTGTCTGCCGGATGATTTCGCCTGGATCTTGGTCTCGCCGGGCTTCACCCGCGCCGGGTCAAATCCGAAGCGAACCCGATAGCTGGCCAACACGCGCCCGCCCGACATCAGATCGAGGCGCTGGTATGTGAAACTGATCAGCGCCGACGCGCGTTCACCGGCGGCGGCGACCGGCAGCGTCTGCGACCGGGTCGGCGCGACGACCGCCGGAGCGGCGACGACAGGGTTAGCCGCGACAGGAGGCGCCGCGACAGCCTGGGTGACGACGGGCTGGGCGACGACGGGCTGGGTGACGACGGGCGTCGGCGGCCGGGTCGCAGCCGGCGGCGGGGGCGGCTCGACAGGAGCCGAAGCCACTTCCGACGGCATCTCCATCTCGGCCTCCGACAGGGAGCCGATCAGAGCCGTCGGCTCACCCGTGCGATCGACGATCGCGACGGCTGACGCAGCGGGGCGCGGCGCCGGCCCCTCATTCCTGGCGTTCAGCGCTCGGCCAACCCCATAGCCGGCCACCACGCTGAACAGCAGGGCGCTGAGGCTTAAGGCGATCCATTCTCGAAGCGAAGCCATAGGGCGTCTCCGTTAATTCAATATATTAAGAATAATGGATAACTAATTGTTTTCAATAGAAACAAGAATCGCCAACCCCTTCCCCGATAACAGGGAAGAGGGTGCGTTAACTATTTAAATTCAATGGTTTACGGAGATTTATTGAAGTTACGGGCTGTGGCAAAACTGCATCAACGCCGCGACCTCGTCACGTCACCGCCGCTCTGCGCTGGAAAGCTGGGTCGCGCCAGCGCCCTTCCGCCATGATCGCGGCCAAGCGCTCGACCGCATCCCAGACGTCCGCGAACCCGACGTAAAGCGGCGCGAAACCGAAGCGCAGAATGTCGGGCGCGCGAAAGTCCGGGATCACGCCATCCGCGACCAGAGCCTGGACGATGGCGTAGCCCTGCTCATGCGTCAGACAGACTTGGCTGCCGCGCGCCTCGCCCGCGCGCGGGCTGACGAATCGGAACTGACCTGGGCAGCGGGCCTCGACCAGGTCCGCAAACAGATCGCACAACGCCAAGGACTTCGTCCGGACCTCGCGCAGATCGGCTGAAAGGGCGACGTCCACCCCTACCTCCAGAGCGCTGAGGCTCAGGACCGGCGGCGTGCCGCAGACATTCCGCTGAACGCCTGGAGCCGGCTGATAGGTCAGGTCGAAGGCGAAGGGGGCGTCATGCCCCAGCCAACCCGAGAGGGGCGGACGCACCTTCTCTTGGTGCCGCTGCGCGACGAACAGGAACGCCGGCGCGCCGGGTCCACCATTCAAATACTTGTAGCCGCAGCCGACGGCGAAATCCGCGCCAATCCCATTGAGATCGACGGGGAAGGCCCCGGCGCTATGCGCGAGATCCCAGAGAACCAAGGCGCCGGCGTCATGCGCCCGCCGGGTGAGATCGGCCAGATCATGCCGTCGCCCGGTCCGGTAGTTCACTTCCGTCGCCATCACGACCGCGACCTCCGGCCCGATCGAAGCCGCCAGATCAGCCTCCGGAACCACGCGCAGGCTGCGCCCGTCGCGCCGCAGATCAGCCAGCCCCTGCGCCATGTAGAGGTCGGTCGGGAAATTGCCGTCGTCGGAAAGCACGAGCTTGCGGTCGGGATTGAGATCGAGAGCGGCCGACAACAGCTTGAAGACGTTTATGGAGGTGGAGTCCGCCACCATCACCTCGCCGGGCGCGGCGCCGATCAACTGGCCGATCTTGTCGCCGATCCGGCGACCCAGGCCGATCCAGTCGTTCTTGTTCCAGCTCGTGATGAGGTCCTGACCCCACTCCCGCGCCACGACGTCGGCGACCCGCTGCGCGGTCGCCTTCGGCAGCGCGCCCAGCGAATTGCCGTCGAGATAGACGACGCCATCCGGCAAGACGAACATTTCGCGAAAACGCTTCAGCGGGTCAGCGGCGTCGAGGGCGACGCAGGCGGCGCGATTCATGGTCCTAGCTCCTAGCGGCGAAGCACAGCCCTGACCGGGGCTGCGTCGGCGTTCATCAGTTTCAGCGGCAAGGCGATCAATTCGTAATCGCCCGCCTCGGCGTCGTCGAGGACCAGCCCTTCCAGGATGGAGAGTCCATGGCGGCGAACCGCGTGATGGGCGTCCATCGTCTTGGATGTTTCAGGATCGAGCGAAGGCGTGTCGACTCCGATCAGAAACACCCCGGCGGCGGCGAGAGCGTCGATGGTCCGCGGATCGACCGAGGCGAATCCACTGTCCCAACGATCGATCGGGGCGCGCTCGTAAGTGCGGAACAGGAGACGCCCTGGGCAATTCGGCGCGGCAAGAGCCGCCGCCGCGTGTTCCGGCTTGATCACGCCGCCGCAACCGCGCGCGTCGACGACCCGCGCCGGCCCCAGATATCGCTCCAGCGCCAAGCCGCCGACCGGCGCGCCCGCCGGGTCGTAGTGAGACGGGGCGTCGGCATGCGCGCCGGTGTGAGAGGAAAGAGTCAGTCGCGAAACTGTCACCGGGCAATCCTGTGAAATATTCCACAATCTATCTTCCTGGTACGCGGTGTCCCCCGGCCACACCGGTGTTCCAACTTGGATCGGCGGCGAAATATCAATGATCATTCTCTCTTCTCCATCGCATATGCCCGCTTGCCGTCGGTAGATTATTGACGTTCTATTTCGCAAACGTCAGAGTTGAATTGTTGATGATCCTAGTGACCCGGATCACGGCGACTTTAGGATTTTAAGAGTATCGTGAGGCGATGGTGACAAGAGCCGCTAGGGAGGGTCACTCGAATGACCGTTGACGTCACGTTCTGGGGGGTGCGCGGCAGCTTCCCCTGCGCATCGCCGCGCCACATGGCGTTCGGCGGCAACACGAGCTGCGTTTCGGTCGAAGTGGACGGCCAAGTGGTCATCCTCGACGCCGGCACGGGCATGTTCATGCTGGGCAAATATCTCGCCAAGCGAGGCGTCACCGAGGCGACCTTGCTGATGTCGCACACCCACACCGATCATATCGTCGGATTTCCGTTCTTCGCGCCAGCCTGGATGGGCGCGCGTTTTGATCTGACGGTGATGGCCGGCCATGCGACGGATTGCGGCGGCATCCGCGCCGTCTTCGAGATGGCGCAGCACGCCCCGCTCTTCCCCGTGCCGATCGCCGGCATGGGCGGCGCCGCAAAGTTCGTCGACTTCATCGCGGGCGACAGCTTCGAACTTCCTCCTCATATCTCCATCCGCACCTGCAGGCTCAACCATCCAAACGGCGCGACCGGCTATCGGGTCGAAGCCAAGGGCCGCTCCATCTGCTACGTCACCGACACCGAGCATTATCCGGATCGGCTGGATCCAGAGATCCTCGCGCTGGCGCGCGGGGCGGATCTGTTGATCTATGATTCAACCTACAGCGACACGGATTACGCCAACAAGGTCGGCTGGGGCCACTCCACCTGGCAGGAGGGCCTCAAGCTCGCGCGCGCGGCCGACGTCGGCCAGTTCTGCGCGTTTCACCATGACCCCGACAGCACGGACGACGTGATGGAGAAGGTCGAGCGCGACCTGCGGGCCGCCTGGCCGGAAGGCGGCTTGGTGGCGCGGGAGGGCATGACCATCAATTTCACTGCGCTTGCGATGGCGGCGGAATAGACTGAGGGCATGTTTGGCGATTCCCTCGGCGCTTTTTGCAGCCACTCCCCGCTCCCCGACTCACCCGTCGTAGACGGTCCGCTTTCTGACCTCACTCTAGCGGTCAAGGATCTGTTCGACGTCGCTGGAATGCGCACCGGCGCCGGAACGATCGATTGGCTCGCCAAGGCGGAGATCGCCAGCGAAGACGCGCCGCCCGTCGCCCGGTTGCGCGCCGCTGGGGCTCGACTGGTCGGCAAGACCCACACAGACGAGATGGCCTTTAGTCTGTTTGGCCGCAACGCGCATTACGGCACGCCTACCAATCCGGCCGCGCCCGATCGCGTCCCCGGCGGCTCCAGCTCCGGCTCGGCGGTCGCCGTCGCCGGCCATCTGGCCGACGTCGCCTTAGGCACCGACACGGGCGGCTCCGTTCGCATTCCCGCCAGCTTCTGCGGGATCTTCGGCGTCCGACCGACTCATGGGGCGATCTCGACGGAACGGCTTGTCCCGCTCGCGGCCAGCTTCGACACAGTGGGCTGGTTCGCGCGCGACGCAGCCACGCTGGGACGCGTGGGCGAGGTGTTGCTGCCCGCCGGCGATCCGCCGCCCTTCACCGGCGCGATCCGCGCCGTTGATCTGTTTGAACGGGCGGAGCCCGCCGTCGCGGCCGCCCTCAACCCGATGGTCGCCAAGCTGCAACGGCATTTCGGCGGCATGCGCCCCGTTCGCTTGTCGCCGGAGGGACTGACGGTCTGGCTCACTGCGATGCGCACGCTGCAAGGCCGCGAGGCTTGGGTGACCAACGGCCCCTGGGTGCGTCGCGACAAGCCGCGCTTTGGTCCCGACATTCAGGAACGCTTTCAAGGCTCCGCCGCTCTGACCGACGGCGTCGTTGAAGCCGCCCTGCCCGTGCGTCAGAGCGTGCGCGACCGAATGGCGTCGTTGTTCGCCCGCGGCGACGTGATCTGCCTGCCGACCTCGGGCCTGCCCGCCCCCAGCCGCGCCGCGAGCTACGCCCTGCTTGACGCCTATCGCGCCGCCATCATTCCCTTCACCTGCGTCGCCGGCCTCGCCGGGCTGCCGCAAGTGAACATCCCCGCCGGCTTCGTCGACGGCGCCCCGGTCGGCCTGTCATTGCTGGGTCCCCGCGGCTCCGACCGCGCGCTGATCGCGCTGGCGGAGACGATCACGGCTTAACTTACGGCCTGATCGTCCCGATCGCCGTCGCGCCCTGCGGCGTGACCCGCACGACGACGCCGTCGCCTGAACCAGGAACAACGCCCGTCAGCGCGGTGATGTTCACCTGGTGGGTGGTGACCACGAGCGCGCCCGGACCTCTCCAATTCGTCAGTATCCTGAGCGCCGCTTGCGTCTGGTCGGCGGACCGCGAGCGATCGCTGAAGAAAGAGTTGAAGGCGGGCTCGTCGCGCGCGCGGCCTGGAAAGGCGAGATCGGCGGTCTCCTTCGTGCGGCACCACTGAGATGTGAGCACGGCCCCGATCTCGACTCCCCGAGCCCGAAACATCTCGCCGATTCGACGCGCCTGCGCCCGGCCGCTCTCATCCAGATTGCGCTGGGTCGAACAGTCGCCAATCCGCATGCCCGGCGGATCGCCGCCGCCCGGCGCGATGGCGTGGCGGAACAATACGATTCCACCGTCCTTCAAGGCCGTCCACGCCTCGTCTGACGCCGACGCAGGATTTGAGAGAAGCAGGAGCGCGAGCAAAAAGAGCCGGAGAATCACGAACGCCTCGGAATGACAGGTTGGCCTTGCGACCTAGCGCGACCCCGGGTCTTTCCTATGCGACCAAACCGCTCACCGCGCGGCCAGCAATTCCTCGATCGCGGCGACGACCGGGCCCGGCGCCTCCCGCGGAAAGTTATGCCCCGCCTTCGGAATGATCCGGCAGGCCCTGAGATCAGTGAATTTCGGCAAGTCTTCAGGCGTGGGACCGATCGGATCGACGCCGTCCGCTTCGCCATGCAGCAGAATGGTGGGCGCGGTGATCGCAGGCTGCGTCGCCAGCTTGGCCTCGATCGCCTCCCAGGCCGGATCGCCGGGGGCGTAGCCATAGCGATGACGATAGGAATGCGCGACGATCTCCACGAAGTCGGGATTGTCGAAGGAGGCGGCGGAGGCTTCGAATTCGGCGTCCGTGAATTTCCAGTTCGGCGACCAGATCTTCCAGATATAGCGGCAGAGGTCGCGCCGGTTCTTCTCAAGCCCCAGCCGGCCGCGCTCGGAATGGAAGTAATACTGGTACCAGTAGCGATGCTCCTCCTCGGCGGAGGCCGGTTCCCCGGCGCGCGCGATATTCTGGATATTGTAGCCGCCGCCGCTCAACAGCCCGCGCACGCGCTCGGGATGAAGCGCCGAGACGATGCAGGCGGCCCGGCCGCCCCAATCATACCCGACCAGAACGGCGGGCGGCAGCGACAGCGCGTCCATGAAATCGAGCAGATCCGCGCCAAGGCCGGCCTGCTGACCGCTGCGCTGCGCCTTCGGATCCAGAATCCGGGTCGGGCCATAGCCGCGCAGATAAGGAACCAGCAGCCGGACGCCTTTCCCCTTGAGCGCCGCGACCACCCCGTCATAGGCGCGCACGTCATAGGGAAAGCCGTGCAGCAGGATGACCGGCGCGCCGTCGGGCGCGCCGGACTCCTCATAGGCGATCTCCAGCGTCGGCGTCAGGACGCGCCTGAGATCCCCGGTCACGACGCCAGGAACTTCAGGTAGTCGGCGGCGACTTCCTCCACCGCTGCGTCATAGATCAGCTTGCCATGCTCTGCCGTCGCCAGCGCGGGGTCGGAGCCGATGCGGCCGTCCGGGAAAGTGCTGCGGTAGTCGCTGGCGTCGGTGAAGTCGCCGTTCGGGGCGATCTTCGGGCTCATCTCCACATTCTTGATCGCCTCCGGGAAGGCGTACCAGGTGACGGCCACTTCCGACGGCGTGGCGTGGCTGCCCAACGCGCCGCCATAGAGATCGCGGGAGATCTTGTCGGTCTTCGGGCCGGCCCACCAATTGCGCAGCTTGCATTTCAGCGCAGGGCGATTGCTGAACGGATGCATCGAGCGATCGGCGTAGATCTCCGAGAAAGCGGCGGTGACCGTGGCGATGTTGCCGCCGTGGCCGTTCACGAAGAAGAATTTCTCGAAGCCGTGCACCGCGAGGGACTCCACCATGTCCTTCACCACCAGCATCAGCGTGCTCGGCCGCAGGGTGACGGACCCGGCGAAGCCCAGATGATGCTGCGCCATGCCCACGGAGATGGTGGGCGCGACCATGGCCCCCGCCTTCTCGCCGGCGCCGCGGCCGATCACTTCGGCGGTCAGGGCGTCGGTGCCGATCAGGCCGTTCGGGCCATGCTGCTCGGTCGATCCGATCGGCATGATGATGCCCTTGGAGGTTTCCAGATAACGCTCAACTTCCGGCCAGGCGGCCAATTGCAACTGCATGATGATGCTCCGTTTGGGACGCGCCGATAATGGCACGCCCATCGCACCGCACAAGATTTCGTGCTATCAGGCGCGCATGCTCGAAATCACCGATCTCACTTGTCGCGTTGCGGGGCGCACGCTGCTCGACCGCGCTTCCGCCTCGATCCCGGCCGGACACCGCGTCGGCCTCGTCGGCCGCAACGGCTCCGGCAAATCGACCCTGCTGAAAATCATCCGGCGCGAGCTGGAGAACGACGGCGGCGACATCCGCATCCCGACCGATTGGGTCATGGGCTCGGTCAGCCAGGAGACGCCGGGCGGCGAGACCTCGCCGCTTGAGCATGTGCTGGCCGCCGATCTTGAGCGCGCGGCGCTGATGGCCGAAGCCGAAACCGCGACCGATCCCGAGCGGATGGGCGAGATCCAGTCCCGCCTGCTGGACATCGCCGCCGCCGGCGCGCCGTCGCGCGCAGCCGGCATTCTGGCCGGCCTCGGCTTCAACGCGGAAACCCAGGAGCAGCCGCTCAGCAGCTTCTCAGGCGGTTGGCGGATGCGCGTGGCGCTGGCCGCCGCCCTGTTCGCCCGCCCGGATCTGCTGCTGCTCGACGAGCCGACCAACCATCTGGATTTCGAAGCGACCGAATGGCTGGAAGGCTTCCTGCGCAAATGGCAGGGCACCATGCTGATGGTCAGCCACGACCGCGCCTTTCTGGACTCGGTCGCCACCGGCATTCTGCATCTGGACGCGACCAAGCTGGTCTATTACCGCGGCGATTTCGCGACCTTCGAGCGGGTGCGGCGCGAGCGTCTGGCCCAGCAATCGGCGATGGCGGCGAAGCAGCAGGCCGAACGCGCGCATATCCAGTCCTTCGTCGATCGCTTCCGCGCCAAGGCCAGCAAGGCCCGGCAGGCGCAGAGCCGCTTGAAGGCGTTGGCCCGGATGGACCCGATCGAGATCGCCGCGCGCGATCCGGCCGTGATCTTCCATCTGCCGAACCCAGAGCCGATGCCGCCGCCGATGGTGGTGCTGGACGATGTGTCGGTTGGTTATGAAGACGGCAAGCCGATCCTGCGCCGGATCAATCTGCGCCTCGATCCGGACGACCGGATCGCGCTGCTGGGCGCGAACGGCAACGGCAAGTCTACCCTGGTGAAGATGATCGCCGGCAAGCTGCCCTGCATGAGCGGCACGCGCACGATCCCGCCCAGGCTGCGCGTCGGCTTCTTCGCCCAGCATCAGGTCGAGGAGTTGGACGCCGAGGAATCCGCCTTCACCCAAACCCGGCGGGCGATGGCGCTGACCGATCCGCAAGTGAGCCCGCAGGCGGTGCGCGGCTGGCTCGGCCGGTTCGGTTTCGGCCAGGCCCGCGCCGACCAGAAGGCCGGCGTGTTGTCCGGCGGCGAGCGCGCGCGTCTGGTGCTGGCGATGATCACCTACGCCAAGCCGCATCTGCTGATCCTCGACGAGCCGACCAACCATCTGGACATGGAGGCGCGCGACGCGCTGATCGACGCGGTCAACGACTACACCGGCGCCGTGGTGCTGGTCAGCCATGACCGCCATCTGATCGAGCTGATCGCCGACCGGCTCTGGGTGGTCGACAAGGGCACCGCCCGCGCCTTCGAAGGCGATATCGACGAATATCGCTCCGGCATCGGCGCAGCCCCGGCGAAGCTGGCCGGCGGGAACGACAAGAAGGAGAAGGGCGGCAAGGGCAAGGGCGGCAATAAGGCGTCGGACTCGCTGAACAACCTGCGCAAGGAAGTGAAGCAGGCCGAAGAGGCCCTGGCCAAACTCACCAAGGAGCGCGACGCGATCGACGCCGCCCTCGCCTCCACCAACCTGCCCGCCCGACTCGCCGACCTCGGCCGTCAGCGCGCCCGCGCCGACGAAGCCGTGACCGCCGCGGAACTGGCCTGGCTGGAGGCCGCCGAAGCGCTGGAGGCCGCCACGACGAAAGTGGCGTGACGCCGTGAATTACCGCCACGCCTATCACGCCGGCGGCAGCGCCGACGTGTTCAAGCATGCGGTGCTGGTCACGCTGTTGGATCTGCTGACGGCGAAGGACAAGCCGATGGCCTATCTCGACAGCCACGCCGGGATCGGCCGCTATGACCTGACTTCGGAAGCCGCCGCCAAAACCGGCGAGTCGCTCGCCGGGATCGTCGCGCTGCGCGCCAGCCTCGCTGAGACGCCGACCAAAAATCCGGCGCTCGCGCGCTTCGCCGCCCTCGTGGAGGCGGCCCAACCGGTTCCCGGCGAACTGCTGATCTATCCGGGATCGCCTGGTTTCGCGGCGGCCTGCCTGCGGCCGACCGATCAGCTGATCCTGGTCGAAGCGCACCCCGACGACGCCCATGTGCTTGGACGGCAGTTCCGTCGGGATCGGCGCGTCCATGTCCATCATCGTGACGGCTGGGAGGCGATCGCCGGCTTGCTGCCCCCGCCGGAAAAACGCGGCCTGCTGCTGATCGATCCGCCGTTCGAAAAAGCCGATGAATTCACCCGCATGTCGCGCGCGGCGGTGAAGGCGCGGGCGCGGTTCCCCGGCGGCTGCGTCGCGCTGTGGCACCCGATCAAGGCGGATGAGGGGCCGGTCCGGCAGTATTACTCGGACATGGTCGAAAGCGGGTTGCGCGAAATCCTGAAGATCGAGCTCCGCGCTCCCTTGGGCGCCCTCGCCGGCAGCGGCATGGTCCTGGTCAATCCGCCCTGGCGCGCGGACGTCACGCTGAAGCCGATGCTGGAGGAGTTGGCGGTTCGCCTGGGATCCCCTGGGGCCGCCTCCCAGCGCTGGCTGGTCGGGGAGTAATCCCATGATCCGGGTGACGCGGTCCATCGCGCTGGACGAAAGCGAGATCCAGGAGAGCTTCATCGCCGCCTCGGGTCCCGGCGGGCAGAACGTCAACAAGGTCGCGACCGCCG
>JBMLRS010000136.1:0-3129 GCA_049240905.1 Elsteraceae bacterium | reverse complement strand
ACCGTGGCTGGGAGTTCTTCAGTCACGGGGTCTACAACACCCGCTACACCTACGGCATGGACGAGGCGCAGGAGCGCGCGATGATCCAGGACGTGCGCGAGACTATCCTGCGCGCGACCGGTCAGACCTGCGACGGTTGGCTTGCGCCCGCGCTGACCAACACCGAGCGCACGATGGAGCTGCTGGCCGAGGCCGGGATCAAATACACCTTCGACCTGTTCCATGATGATCAGCCGACCCCGTTGAACGTGAAATCCGGCCGGATGATCAGCCTGCCCTACAGCCTGGAGATGAACGACTTCACCGTGCTGCTGCAGGCTGGGATCAGCCCGGACGGCTACACCGACATGATCAAGGCGCAGTTCGACCGGCTCTATCAGGAAGGGACGGAAAGCGGCACGGTGATGTGCATCCCGCTGCATCCCTATCTGATCGGCCAGCCGCATCGGGTGAAGGCCTTCGCCGAGGCTTTGGACTATGTCTCCGGCCATGACGGCGTCTGGATCGCCACCGCGCGCGAGATCGCCGATTGGTATCTGGCGCATCACTACGACGCCGTGCGCGCCCATGTCGTGGGAGCCGTGAAATGAGCCTTCCGCCCGACTATCTCACCTATCCCCGCCGCGCCCTGGGCATGGACCAGGACCGCTACGCCTATTCACCGCTGCCGTCGCGGAAAGCCGTGGAATGGCCGGGCGGGGCCAGGATCGCGCTGTGGATCATCCCCAGCCTGCAATTCTTCCCGCTGGACATGACCGGCAAGCCGTTCAAGACCCCCGGCGCGCTGGAGCGGCCCTATCCCGACTACTGGAACTACACCCTGCGCGACTACGGCAACCGGGTGGGCTTTCACCGGGTGTTCAAGGCGCTGGACGCCCACGGCCTGAAGGCCAGCGTGGCGATCAACAGCCGCTTGGCCGAACGCCATCCCTATCTGCTGAACGAGATCGTCAGGCGCGGCTGGGAGGTGATCGCCCAGGGCGTCGACATGGGGAAGCTGCTCCATGGCGGGCTGAGCGTCGAGGAGGAGACGGCGCTGATCGGGGAATCCCTAAGCGTGCTGCGCAAGGCGTCAGGTCAGCCGGTCACGGGCTGGCTGTCGCCGGGGCAGGCGGAATCGCCGCGCACGCCAGATCTGCTGTCGGCCCAGGGCGTGCGCTATGTCTGCGCTTGGACGTCGGACGACATGCCCTTCGCCTTGAACACGAATTCGGGCCCGCTCTGCGCCATGCCCTATGGGCTGGAGATCTCCGACGCGCATCTGCTGCTGACCGCGCGCCAGTCCGCTGAGGGGTATGCGGAGCAGGTGCTGGCGCAGTTCGAGTTCCTCTACCGCGAAGCCGAAAAGCAAGGCGGCCGGATCATGGCCCTGCCGCTGCATCCCTGGTTGATCGGCGTGCCGCATCGCATCGCGGCGCTGGAGAAGGTGTTGGCCGTGATGGCCTCCCGCGCCGGCGTCTGGTCCGCGACCGGGGCCGAGATCTTCGACTGTTTCAACGCTCAAAGTTCATGATGATTTTCTTGCCGTGATCCCTCTTCCCCTCACCCTGAGCCCGTCGAAGGGCCTGGAAGCGACAGGCGCCGGCGCGTTGCCCGGACCCTTCGACAGGCTCAGGGTGAGGGAAGAAAACCTCAATCCTGATTAGGCTGCATTCCCCATGGAAACCTCCAACAAGACCGCCCGCGAACTGTTCGAAGCCATCCAGGCGAAGCCGACCCGGCCGCGCTTCGGCTTCGGCGCCAAGCCCGTTCTGGTGAACATTGACCTGCAGAAGGCCTATACGGCGGTCGGCGAGTTCGCGACCGCCTATGAGACCGACCCCAAGCAGATCGACCATGTGAACGAATTGGCGGACCTGTTCCGCGCCGCTGGCCTGCCGGTGGTGTGGACCTACGTCGCCTACATGGAGTCCGGCGAGGATTGCGGCATCTGGGGCACGCGCACCAACACCCCCGACAGCCTGCAGAACATCAAGGTGGGCTCGCGCCGGGCGGAGTTCGACGACCGGCTGAAGATCGATCCTGTCCGCGACGTCATCATCAACAAGCGCATGGCCTCGGCCTTCCACGAGACCAATCTTCGCTCCCTGCTGATCTGGCACAAGGTGGACACGGTGATCGTGACCGGCGGCTCCACCTCCGGCTGCGTGCGCGCGACCGTGGTTGACAGCCTGTCCCACAGCTATCGTACGATTGTTCCTGTGGAATGCGTGGCCGACAAGCATGAAAGCCCGCATTTCGCCAACCTCTACGATATGGCGATCAAATACGCGGATGTGATCCCGGTCGCCGAAGTGAAGGCCTACGCAAAGGGCCTGAAAGGATGAACGCATGGTCGTGGTTCGCCCGCTTGTCGCCTCCGATTTCGATCAGTGGCTGCCGCTCTGGCGCGGCTATCTGAGCTTCTACAAGGCGTCCATCGCCGAAGAGGTGATCAGGCTCTCCTTTGATCGGCTGACCAACGGGAAGGAGCCGATGGGCGGCTTCATCGCCTTGGACGACGCTGGCGCGGCTGTCGGGATCACCCATTGGGTGACCCATCGCTCAAGCTGGACCGCCGCCGATTACTGCTATCTGCAGGATCTGTTCGTCGATCCGGACAAGCGTGGCGACGGCTTGGGCAAATTGTTGATCGAGGCGGTCTACGCCAAGGGAAGAGAGCTGGGCTGCGCCCGGGTCTATTGGCTGACCCATGAAACCAATTCCCAGGCCATGATCCTTTACGACAAGGTCGCCGCGAAATCCGGCTTCGTGCATTACCGCAAGGATTTGGGGTAGGGCCGGCCGCCAACTCAAACTCCTCGCCTCTCCCTGAGCTTGTCGAAGGATATGGAAGAGCATAGCGCTGAAGAGTTTGTTCATCCTTCGACAGGCTCAGGATGAGGGGATATTGTCATTGAACTACCAGCGCATTATAGAGCCCGCCGATAATACCTGACGGTCTTCCCGTTCGTCAGTTCCGCTTCGCCGATGATTTCGAAGCCGAGGGCGGCGTGGAAGGCGTCGGAGGCCGGGTTGGGCGGTAGCTTGTTCACTTCGGCGCAGACCTGTTGGTGGCCGCGCGCGCGGGCGGCGGCGAAGAGTTCTTCGTACATCGAGCGGGCGAGGCCTTGGCCGCGGGCGTGTTCG
>JBMLRS010000135.1:0-2391 GCA_049240905.1 Elsteraceae bacterium | reverse complement strand
CCGGTGGGCTGGCACACGCGCAGCGCGTCGTCGGTCAACACGCGGCGGCTGCTGGTGGAGCATGGCGGCTTTCTTTATGATTCCAACGCCTACAACGACGACATCCCCTACATGACCGAGGTCGCCGGCCACAGCCATGTGGTGCTGCCCTACGCCTTCGACAGCAACGACATGCGCTTCCACAACAATGGCGGCTTCGTCTTCGCCGAGGATTTCTCGCGCTATTGCGCGGCCGCTTTCGATCGGCTCTACGCGGAGGGCGCCGATCAGCCGCGCCTGTTCTCCGTCGGTCTGCATCTGCGCATCATCGGCCGGCCCGCGCGCATCGCCGGGCTGGAGCAGCTTCTGGACCATATCGCCCAGAAACCCGGCGTCTGGTTCGCCCGGCGCGACGCCATCGCCCACGCCTGGCGCGCGGGCCTCGGCCTGCCCGCCTGGACGCCCCGCCCCACGCCGAAGGATTTCGCGCCGTCATGACCCGCCTCGCCCTGATCAACCCCAACACCAGCGCCGAAACCACGGCGACGATGGTCGAGATCGCGCGTGAGTCCGCCGCCGGCAAGGCGGACATCGTCGGCTTCACGGCGCCCTTCGGCGCGTCTTTGATCACCACGCCGGACGCGCTGGCCGAGTCGGCGAAGGCGGTGATGGCGCTGGCGCCCGAGCTGAAGGGAAATTTCGACGGCGCGATCGTCGCCGCGTTCGGCGACCCGGCCGTGCTGTCGCTCAAGGACGCGCTGGAATGCCCGGTCACCGGCATCGCCGAGGCCGGCATGTTGAAGGCCGACGAGCATGGCCGGGCCTTCGCCGTGGTCACCACCACGCCGAGGCTGGTGGAGGCGATCGCCGCGGCGGCGGACGGCTACGGACATCGGGAGAATTTTCGTGGGATTCGTCTGACCCCCGGCGATCCCGCCGAGGTGATGGCCGATCCCGATCGCTTGCTCAAGGCGCTGGCGATCGCCTGCCAGGAGGCGATCGACCAGCTGGGGGCGGAGGCGCTGATCATTGGCGGCGGTCCCTTGGCCCGCGCCGCACGCGCCCTTCAACCCCATTTCGCGGTCCCCATCATCGAGCCGGTGCCGGAAGCCGTGCGTTTGGCGATCAGCCGGGCGAAGGGCTACCGGCTCGCCCATCTGCTCACCGGAAGCTGAGCGGGAAGACGAAGCTCACCGACGGCGGCGGGGCGTAGACCACCGGCGGCGGCGCGTAAATGCGCGCGGGCGGCGCGATGTAAACCGGCGCGGGGCGCACATAAACCGGCGCGGCGGCGAACCATCCGGCGGGCGGGCGCTCCCATTCCCGATGATGGCCGCGCTCCCAGCGCCAGTGTCCTTTCCCTTCCGCGCGGGCCGAGGACGGCGTGACGGCGGCGAGGGTGAGAAGCGCGAGAACGACGAGGCCGCCGCGACGCATAAGATTATTGGACATGACCTATCTCCTTTCCGAACAAGGGGCTGGGTTACTTCGTGACGGCGCCGATGGCCGCGCCGCCCGCAGCGCCGACGCCCGCGCCCAACAGGAGCGGGCCGCCGGCGATCGCGCTAAGGGCCAAGCCGCCCGCAGCGCCGATCGCGCCGCCGCTCAGCGCCCGCTGCTCCTGACGGCTCATGTTCGAGCAGGCGCTCAAGGTCGCGAGGGCGAGAAGTGAAACGGCGATCATCTTCTTGGTCATTTCGAACCTCTGGTTTTCTTGTTGGCCGACGCGACGCCGGCGCTGATGAGCGTGAAGGTGACGGGGCTCTTCCGCTTCCTCAAGCCATGGCCCACACTTGTCACAGCGTCTGACCAACCCAGCTTCTCTGGTCACAGCAATGTCACAGCGCGGGGGCGATAGTAGCGTCGTGAAACGATCCGCAGCCCTCAGACCCTGTCTGCGCTATGACGGAGGACGCCAAAGATGGAGGCCCCTGATCGCCGCCGCTGCGGCGTTGGCCCTTACCTCCTGCTCCAGCCTCGAAAGGCAGTTCGCGCCGACGCCGGCCCCAAAGCCGGCGACGGGCGCGCCAAAAGCGCCGCCGCACCCGCCCGCCCCCAACGTCGCCAGACCGGCGCCCGCTCCGACCACGACGCCCACTCCGGCGCCGACTCGCGCCGCCCCGGCGCCGCCACCCGTCCTGGTCGGCCTGTCCGAGGCCGAGGTCGAGGCGTTGCTGGGGCCGCCGGTCGCGCGCGCGACGGAAGGCGCGGGACGGAGCTGGCGTTACGGCGCGGGCGACTGCGCCTTGACGCTGTTCTTCTTCCTGGATGTTAGCCGCAATGCTTTTTACGCCCTGGATCAGAAGGTCGCCGGCCCCGACGCCCCCGACGCTTGCCTGCGCCGCGTGGCCGACGCCAAGCCGAAGTGAGGCGTCGATGCGCCGCCTGATCCTGGTCGACGACGATCCGGTC
>JBMLRS010000134.1:0-1735 GCA_049240905.1 Elsteraceae bacterium | reverse complement strand
AAAAATAGCGCGTTTTCTGCCTTACGCGATTCAGACTAAGCTGAAAACGCGCTAAGCCTTCCGGGGCGGACGACGCTCAGAAATAGACCAGCGTGACCAGCAGGAACAAAGGCAGCAGCAACAGCGCGGCGACGCCCATATAGCCGAAGAAGCTGGGCATCGCGACGCCGCGGTTCTCCGCCACCGCCTTGATGATGAAGTTCGGCGCGTTGCCGATATAGGTCAGCGCGCCCATGAAGACGGAGCCGGCGGAGATCGCCAGCAGCGTCTTGGCCAGCGGGCCGGTCAGCGCCTCCGGGTCGCCGCCTGCGAGATTGAACATCACCAGATAGGTCGGCGCGTTGTCCAGGAAGGCCGAGAGCGCGCCCGTCACCCAGAAATAGATCGCGGGGATCGGCTGCCCGTCTTGCGACAGGGCGGCGATCATCGGCGCCGCCACGCCGTTCGAGCCTGCTTTGATGATCGCCAGCACCGGGGTGATGGTCAAAAAGATCGCGACGAACAGCTTCGCGACCTCCAGGATCGGCTCCCAGCTGAATTCGTTGGCGACGCGCAGGGCGCGTGGCGTCAGCGCCAGCGAGAGGCCGGCCATCAGGATGAGAAACAGGGTGCGCGCCAGATTCTCGCCTGCGACTGGCGTGCCCATCACGCTGAACGCGACCCCCGGCTTCCAGACGCCGCTGACCAGCACCGCGCCGACCACGCCCAGCACCAGGATCAGATTGATCCGGCCTTCGATCCGGATCGGTTCGACAAACGCAGGCGGAGCGCCGGTCTCGCGCGCCATGTAGCGGCGATCGACCAGATAGAAGACCGCCAGCAACGGGATCGCGCAGAGCAGCATCGGCCCCAGCATATTCACGGTCGGCCAGAAGAAGCCGACCCCCATCAGAAAACCGACGAACAAGGGTGGGTCGCCGATCGGGGTCAGCGCGCCGCCGATATTGCCGATCAGGATGATGAAGAAGATCACCTGATGCGTGCGGCGCGCGCGCCACGCGTTCGCCGCCAGCAGCGGTTGGATCAGCAGGATCGCCGCGCCGGTTGTGCCGATGAAGCTGGCCAGGAAGGCGCCGAAGGCCAGCACCGCGGTGTTCTGCGCCGGGGTCCCGTTAATCCCGCCGATGATCCGCACCCCGCCGCACACGATGAACAGGCTCGAGACCAGGGCGATGAACGGGATGTACTCAAGGATCATCGCATGCGCCACGTCATGCATCGCATGGCCGACGCCGCCCAGGAGCGCGGAAGGGATCAGGTAGGCCAAGGTCCAGAAAGCGGCGACCTTCCCGTAGTGCCGATGCCAGAAATGCGGCGCCAGCAGAGGGAAGACGGCGATTGACGCGAGCAAACCGGCGAAGGGGATGATCCAGAGCGCGCTGAGCGGCGCAGACATTAATCAAACCCCCAGAAAACGGTGCTGCAGCTCCTTATCCGCAGTCAGCGCCGCAGAGCTTCCGGACCATACAACATGGCCCTTCTCGAGGATGTAGTGACGGTCCGCGATCCGCGCCAGGGCTGCGACATTCTTGTCGATCACCAGGATTGACTGGCCGGCAGCCTTGAGGTCGGCGAGGCACCGCCAGATTTCGTCGCGGATCAGCGGGGCCAGACCCTCCGTCGCCTCGTCCAGGATCAGAAGCCGCGGATTGGTCATCAAAGCCCGGCCGACCGCCAGCATCTGCTGCTCGCCGCCCGATAGCTGATTGCCCATGTTCTCCAAACGACGGCCGAG
>JBMLRS010000133.1:0-2899 GCA_049240905.1 Elsteraceae bacterium | reverse complement strand
TGGCGCAGGGGTCGCCGCTTTGGCCGCGGCTCCGCCGGCCGCGCCGCCTCCGCCGGTCGCAGGCGGTCCCGCCGTCGCCGCCACGACGCAACCGGCGCCGCGCGCGGTCTCCACCCAACCGGCCGCGCCAACCCAGACAGCCGCTTTGCCGCCCCCGCCGAGGCCCGCCGCGACCGCGCCCGTCGGCGCTCCCGCCTCTGCGCAGGCTTCGGCTCTGGGCGCAGGCTTCCGGGTTCAGCTCGCAGCCGTCCGCAACGCGGAAGTCGCCGCGACCGAATGGGCGCGGATGCAGCGCAATTTTCCTGAGCTGGCCTCTTTGAGGATGACGGCGATTCCCGTGGAGATCGAAGGACGCGCGCCGTTCGTCCGGATCCAGGCGGGGCCGTTCTCCACCATCGACGCGGCTCAGAAAATCTGCGCCGACCTCAAGGCGCGCAGCCAAGGATGCCTCGTTGTCCGACCCTAACCGGCGGCCCCCCCGCGCGGCCATCGTCGACGTCACAGGAACGGTGCTGAGCGACGCGGAACGGGCCTTGTTCGAGGCTTATCCGCCCTACGGGTTCATTCTGTTCCGGCGCAACTGCCAGACGCCCGAGGGGGTGCGCGCTCTCATCGCCAGCCTGCGCGCTTGCGTCGGCCGCGATGACGCGCCGGTCCTGATCGATCAGGAGGGCGGCCGCGTGCAGCGCCTTGGACCGCCGGTATGGCGTGGCGCGCCGGCCGCGGCGAACTTCGGTCGCCTCTATGCGAAGGATCCGGTCGCTGGTTTGGAGGCGGCGCGGCTCAACGCCCATCTCATCGCCTCGGAACTGTCCGACCTTGGGGTGACGGTGAACTGCGCGCCGGTGCTCGACCTGTCTTTGCCGGGCGCGCATGACGTGATCGGCGATCGCGCCTTTGGCGGCGATCCCGACGCGGTGGCCAGCCTCGCCGACGCTTTCGCGGAGGGCTTGCGCGAGGGCGGCGTGATCCCGGTGATCAAGCATATTCCCGGACATGGACGGGCCATGGTCGACAGTCATCACGATTGCCCGGTGGTTCAAGCCAGCGGCGCGGAGCTTCGGGCGATGGATTTCAGGCCATTCCAGAAGTTCGCCGGCCGCGGCGGCGACCGCGCATGGGCGATGACCGCCCACATCGTTTATCAAGCGCTGGACACCGAACGCCCCGCGACGATCTCCGCCGCCGTCATCGGCGATTTCGTGCGCGGCGAGATCGGTTTTGACGGCGTGTTGCTGTCCGACGATCTGTCGATGCAGGCCTTGAACGGCGACGCGGCCGAGCGATGCGGCGCCGCGCTGGCGGCCGGCTGCGATCTCGCCCTCCATTGCAACGGCACGCTGGAGGAGCGGAAGGCGGTGCTGACCACCGTTCCGGCGGTGTCCTCTGAAACCCTGGCGCGGCTCGCCCGATGCGATCACGCCATGCCGCCCCCCGCCGCCTTCGATCGCGCCGCCGCGACCGCGCGGTTGGATCATCTGCTGAACGCGGCGTGACGGCATGGACTGGCTGATCACCGCGTCAGCGTGGATCCTGCCCGCGCTGATCGCGATCACGTTCCATGAAGCGGCTCATGGATGGGCCGCGTTGCGGTTGGGCGACGACACGGCCCTGCGCGCCGGCCGCGTCACCTTCAATCCCCTGCGCCATGTCGATCCGCTTGGCACAGTCGCCTTGCCCGCGGTCTTGGCGCTGACCAGCGCGCCATTTTTGTTTGGTTGGGCGAAGCCCGTGCCAGTGAACTTCGGCCGGCTGAACCAACCGCGTCGCGACATGATCCTGGTCGCGCTCGCGGGGCCGGGCGTGAATCTTTTGCTGGCGCTGGTCGCCGCCTTCGCCTTTCACGGCGTCCCGTATCTGCCTGACTCGGTTGACGAGTGGGTCGCTGAGAATCTGAGGATCGCGATCCAACTGAATTTGGTGCTGGCCGTGTTCAACATGTTGCCGCTGCCGCCGCTGGACGGCGGTCGCGTCGCGGTGGGGCTATTGCCATACGCCTTGGCCGCTCCCCTGGCGCGTCTGGAGCGCTATGGCATGTTGATCGTGATCCTGGTCTTGTTCGTGGCGCCGATGATCGGGCGAGAGTTCGGCCAGAACTGGTCGATCTTCGGCTGGCTGATCGGAGGGCCGGTCAACTATCTGCTCGACCTGATCCTGGTCGCCTCCGGTCATCGATGAACGCGAAGTCGCCCGCGCCCGATGGGTTCGACTGGTCGCCGCGCGCCGACGCGAGCGAGCAGCTGCTGCTCGACCTCGACGGTTACGAGGGCCCGATCGACGTGCTGCTCTCGCTCGCCCGCGCGCAGAAGGTGGATCTGGCGAAGATCAGCCTCGTGCAGCTGGTCGATCAGTATCTGGCCTTCGTGCAACGCGCCAAGGTCCTGCGGTTGGAGCTTGCGGCGGACTATCTGGTCATGGCCGCTTGGCTCGCCTTCCTGAAGTCGCGGCTGATGCTGCCGGCGGCCCCGGAGGAAGAGGAGGCGACTTTCTCGCCGCAGGATCTGGTGTTCCAGCTGCAACGGCTGGAGGCGATGAAGAACGCGGCCACGCAGCTGTTGGCGCGCTCCCGCCTCGGCGTCGATTTCTTCGCGCGCCCCGTCGCGCCGCCGGCGCAAGCGACGCCGGATCCCGACGCCCCGACCGCCGCGGTCTATGAGGTCGGGCTCTATGATCTTCTCAGCGCTTACGCGCGGCAGCATCGGCCGGCGCACGCCCAAGCGCTGCGCATCGCGCCGACCGCCCTTGATTCGGTGGAACAGGCGCTGGAGCGCCTGTCCGCCTGGGTGGGTCGCCTGCCCGAGTGGCGCGATCTATCCAGTTTTCTTCCCCTTGGAATGACCGACGGTCTGCTGATGCGCTCGGCGCTCGCCGCCACCTTCGCCGCCTCGCTGGAGCTGGT
>JBMLRS010000132.1:4018-4275 GCA_049240905.1 Elsteraceae bacterium | reverse complement strand
CTGACGGCCTTCGAGATAGAGTGTTGCGAGGGTTTCGATCGCGCTCATCACGCAAAGTCAGGTCGTGAGTAGAGCCCTTTTCATGACTCAATCACCCCGCTTTTGACAAGCGCGAGAGCGATTCACGCCGTCAGCAGAACCCCCTCGTCCGGATCCCAATGCAGCGTCACTTCATCTCCGTCCGCGAAATCCGGCGGCCCGGGGCGGCGGGGGGGGGGGGGGGGGGGGGGGGCGGGGGCCCCCGGCCCGGGGGCCCG
>JBMLRS010000132.1:0-4008 GCA_049240905.1 Elsteraceae bacterium | reverse complement strand
TCCCCGACCCCGGGCGGCGGGGGGCCCCCCCCCACCCCCCCCCCCGCGCCGGCGAGTTCAACCTGAAGGTGGCAGAGGTTGCCGTTGAAGGTCTGAGACACCACACGACCCGGCAGTCGGTTATGCCTCTCGGGAATGTCGGCGCCGACGGCGGCGCTCACCTTCTCTGGCCGAATGGCCAGCGTGACGGACTGGGCGGACGGCCCCGCCGGCGCGCGCAGCACCGCCCCCGCCGCGCGCAGCAGGCTCCAATCGCCGTCCCGCCCTTCCAGAGGGCCCGTGATGAAATTGATCTTGCCCACAAAATCCGCGACGAACCGGTTGGCTGGCCGGTCATAGATCGCGCGCGCGTCGCCCAGTTGCGCGATGCGGCCCTTGTCCATCACCGCGATCCGGTCGGACAGATTCATCGCCTCGCCCTGGTCGTGGGTGACGTAGACCGTAGTGATGCCCAAGCTCCGCTGCAATCGTCGCAACTCCACCTGCATCGCTTCGCGCAGCTTTAAGTCCAGAGCCCCCAAGGGCTCGTCCATCAGCAACACGCGCGGCGGAGCGGCGATCGCGCGCGCGAAGGCGACCCGCTGCTGCTGCCCCCCGGAGATCTGGCTGGGCAGCCGGTCGCGGATTTCCGGCAGCTTGATCAGATGCAGCAGTTCCTCAACGCGCGCCGCGATCTGCGCCTTGGGCGCGCCGCGCTCGCGCAGGCCAAAGCCGATGTTCTCGGCGATCGAGAGATGCGGGAACAGGGCGTAGTCCTGGAACACCATGCCGATGGCGCGCTTTTGCGGCGGCGTGTCGGTCACGTCCTCGCCGTCGAAGCGCAACCGGCCGGCGCTCGGCTCCACGAAGCCGGCGATCATGCGCAAGGTCGTGGTCTTCCCGCAGCCGGACGGCCCCAACAGAGTCAGGAACTCCCCCTCCGCCACGTCCAGATCGGTCGGATGCAAGGCGACCACCTCGCCATATCGCTTCGAAACGCCTTCCAGAACCACGCGCGCCACGCTGCTTCCCTTCCTGTCACACTCGGCCGATGGGGTGGACCGGCGCGTCATGCGGCCGGTTCCAGAACCGCCGGAACACCGCGCCATAGCCCTGATAGAACAGCCCGCCATTCTGAGCGATCAACGCGAATTTATGGGCGCGGTACCGGCCCGGCAGGCGATACCAGGCCAGACCTGGCCAGCGATGATGGACGGCGTGCAGATTGTTGAACAGGAACAGCCAGGCCAGCGGGCCGAAATCCTCCACCACCGCCGTGCGATGAGGCACCGCCACCGCCGCTCGATGCTCCGCGAAGGAACGGATCAGCATCAAGGCGCTGCCGGGCAGAACGCCGCACAAGATGTAAAGCCAGAGCGGAATCCCACAAACCAGGACCAACCAAACGCAGACCGCCGCGACGCCGATCAGATGGATCGCCCACATCCGCCGCGCGCCGCCCTCGCCTCGGATCACCATCCTGGCCTGAGCAATAAGATAGCCCGCAATCATCCAGACCGGCCCGAGGGTGAGCCGGCCGACCAGCGTGGCGTTGTAGCGCAGCGCGGCGCGCTTCAGCGGACCCGCCGACGCCCATTGCTCGGGCGTGCAATAGCGGCTTTCCGGATCGTCCAGCGGATCGGTCAGCCGGGAATCGCGGTGATGGACCAGATGCGAGGCGCGGTAATCCTCGAACGGCAGCCAGAGCAGCAAGGGAGGGTAGCCGAGCGCCCAGTTCAGGCGCGCGTCGCGGGTGGGATGGCCGTGTATCACCTCATGCTGGAAGGAGCTGTGCCAGCACAGGATCCACGCCATCAGCGGCGCGGCCAGCCACAAGGGCAAGGCCGTAAAGCCAAAGGAGAGCGCGAGCCAAGCGCCATAGATCCCGGCGCCCAGCGCCAAGGTCGGCCATTCCACGCTGCGTCGCACGCCTGACTTCACCCGTCCGCCTCCCACGGCCTTGTCCTACGCAAAATGAGCGCCAAATCAGAGTGCCGAGATAAAGGCCCGGACACAATGAAAGCGATCGCCGCAGCGATGGTCTCCCTCACCTTGGCGGGCTGCTCCGCCTTCGGAATCAGATCCGGGACGGAGGAGCCGTCCTACAAGCTGCTCGCCATGTCCGAAGGCGTCGAGATCAGAGAATACGGGCCGCGCGTGGTCATTGAGACACTGGTGGAGGGCGACGCCGATTCCGTCCGCAACGAAGGTTTCCGGCGGCTCGCCGGCTATATCTTCGGGGACAATCGGTCTCAGGCCAAGATCGCGATGACCGCCCCCGTCGCACAATCGAGCGCCCAATCCTCCCAGACAATTGCAATGACCGCCCCCGTCGCGCAGGACCGCGACGCCTCGGGCTTCTGGAGAATCCGCTTCTTCGCGCCGTCGGCCATGACGCTGGAGACCATGCCTGCGCCCAACGACGCCCGCGTGACCATCGCCCAGACGCCGGGGCGGACCTACGCTGTCCGCCGCTTCACCGGCGATCGCTCAAGCGAGGCGGTCGCGCCGCAGGAGAAGCTGCTGCGCGAAAGTCTGTCGAGCCAGCCCTGGGCGCCCGACGGCGACGCGCTCGCCTGGTTCTACGATCCGCCCTGGACCTTGCCGTTCCTGCGCCGGAACGAGGTCGCGATCCCGGTCAAGCGGCGGGACTAGATCGCTTTCCCGTTAGATGGAGGCAGTGAAGACGAAAACCGATCCACTCTTCATGAAATGACGAGAAGCGTTTTCAGCGTGGCCTGAATCGCGAAAGAAAGAAAACGCGCTATTTTTCATAATGTTATGAACAAGATCGGCTTCGATGTAAGCGGATCTTGTTCTAGGGCCCGCTCAAGGGATTCTGCGCCGCCGGCAGATCATGCAGGTGGCACGCCGCGAAATGCTTGCCGCCGGTCTCGTCGATCGTCGGCTTCAACGCCGGCTCTTCGGCGGAGCAGCGCGCGAAAGCGTAGGGGCAGCGCGTGTGGAACCGGCAGCCCTTGGGCGGATTGATCGGGCTGGGCACGTCGCCCTTCAGGATGATCCGCTTGCGCACGGCGGTCGGGTCCGGCACCGGCACCGCCGACAGCAGCGCCTCGGTGTAGGGATGTTTCGGCGAAGCGAACAGGCCGCGGCGCGGCGCCATCTCCACGATCTTGCCCAGATACATCACCGCGACCCGGTGGGTCATATGCTCGACCACCGACAGGTCATGGCTGATGAACAGCATGGCCAGACCCAGCTCGCGCTGCAGATCCTCCAGCAGATTGATGATCTGCGCCTTCACCGACACGTCGAGGGCGGAGACCGCCTCGTCGCACACGATCAGGTCGGGATCCGCCGCCAAGGCGCGGGCGATGCCGATGCGCTGGCGCTGTCCGCCGGAGAACTCGTGCGGCCAGCGGTTGACCGCGTCCGGCGGCAGCCCGACCTTGATCATCAACGCCTCGATCCGGGCGTCGCGCTCGCGGTCGTTGGCGGCGAGGCCGAAATTGCGGATCGGCTCGGCCAGGATGTCGCGCACGCGCATGCGTGGATTCAGGCTGCTGAACGGATCCTGGAAGATAACCTGGATGCGCCGCCGCAACGGACGCAGGGCGTTGGCGGAAAGATCGTCGATGCGGCCGCCGTCCAGCACCACTTGGCCGGCGGTCGGGGGAAACAGCCTTAGGATCGCCTTGCCAACGGTCGACTTGCCGCAGCCGCTCTCCCCCACCAGCGACAAGGTCTCGCCTTTCTCGATGGAGAAGGAGACTCCGTCGACGGCGTAGACCTTCCCGGCGCTGCGGCCGAACAGGCCGGCTTTCAAGGGAAAATGCTTCTTAAGGTCGTTGACCTCCAACAGCGGCGCGCTCATGCGGCGTCTCCCATGGGCGCGTGGTGGCAGGCGACCAAATGGGACGGCCCCTTCTCCTGCAAGGCCGGGGCGATCTCACGGCAGACGTCGGTCACCTTCGAGCAGCGGCCGGCGAACACGCAGCCCTTGATGCGTTGCTTCAGGCTGGGGACCAGACCGGGGATCTCCGCCAATCTTGTATGCTCGCCGGTAAG
>JBMLRS010000131.1:0-4133 GCA_049240905.1 Elsteraceae bacterium | reverse complement strand
CGCCCTTGCGGCCGGCTTTAGGATCGGGCTGGGGATCGCTTGGCCCGGCGATGACCGGCGCGCCGCCTTCGGACTTCTTCACGAGAGCGTAGGACGCCAGATAGCTGACGCCTTCGCTGTTCTTGACCACCACTTCGCCGGTGACCGGCTGGATAGAAGCGCCGACCCGCGACAGGTCGTTCAGCACGGTTCCAGTGAAGTCAAGCTCACCAGCCGCGTTGAGTCGGATTTTCGCCAAAGCGTCTGGATTCTCGCGCGTCACCTTGACCGTGTAGTCGCCGCGGGTCAGCGCCAAACCCGGAAAGGTCCCCTCTTTGCCGGGCGCGGCGCCGAAGTTCTCCGTGCTGAGCGCGATCCAATTTGAGAAGGCCGCCGAGTCGCGGGTGTCGCTTGAGGCGATGAGCTTGCCCTTGGAGTCGAAAAGCTCAACCTGCGCATCGCCAAGCGAGACCTTGGAGCCCGGAACCTTAGAGTCGTAATCCGGGTTGGGCGCGAACAGCTTCAGCTTTCCATCGTTCACCAGGGAGATTTTGAAGCTGTCCTCCAAGTCATTTGCGTTGAGCTGGCCCACGATCGCGATGCGCCCGGCGTTTCTGCCGATGCTGCCCGCGTCGAACGCCTTCCCGCGCAAAGAGGGCGGAAGGGTTTCGCTCGGCTCCGTCACGGTTCGCCTCAAGGCGCGCTGAGCGGCGTAGGGAACCGTTGAGGTTGCGCCGGGCGTCGCCTTCTGCGGCACGCTGATCTGCGTCCAGGCGTTCTTGTCGGATTTGCGCGCCTCGGTCAGGCTGTTGGCCAGGGAGTCGAGCACATTGGGGCCGTTCCCGCCCCAATCCTCCGGATCTTTGAAGAGTTTTTTTGGCGGCTGAAAAGACCGCTTCGAAACCCCAAAAACTCCCGTCATGTCACGCGCTCCTATTCTCGAGCGCTTTATGTACAATCTTTTTGTGTGTTTATGAAGCCCCTTGGCGCCTCAGCGAACCGCCTTCAACCCGCCTTGACCGTGTAGAAGGTCATCGGACCGGGATCGCCCATCACGGCGAACAAGGAGTAACCGACCTTGGCGTCGTCCTTGACGTTGGCCGCGCCGTTCACCGTGAGCTTCATGTCGCCCGGCAGGATATCCGACGAATCATAGGCGATGGCGCCGCCGTCAGCGAAGTCGATCAGCGCGTCGCTCGCCTTGAACGTCGCGGCGGGTTTGCCAGAGGTCGCGATCGTGAAATCGCCCAACGTGATCGGGGCGGACGGGGTCGGCGGATTCTTGGCTTGCGGATCCTTGGGATTGACCGGGGTCAGGCCTATCAACTGCAGCGTCCACCCGTCGGACGCGCCTTCCGCCGTCTTCACCAATTGGAAAGAGGCGTTGTACTTGACGCCCTTGCTGCTGGTCACCACCACTGGCGCGCCTGGGGTCACCTTCGCGCCGATCTTCGCCGAATCGTCCAGCGCCGTGCCGTCGAAGCCGAGTTGGCCGAGCTTGTTCACGCCCACGGCCAGCTTGCTCGCCGGATTGTCCCGCGTGATCTTGACGGTGTAGCTGCCCTTGGCGACCTGCAGCCCGCCCAAACCCTCGGTGCTGAGCGCGATCCAATTGGAGAAGCCTTTGGCGTCGCGCATGTCCGAAGTGGCGAGCAGCGCGCCTTGCGGATCGAACACTTCGACCTTGGCGTCGCCCAGCGTGATCTTCGAGCCGGGCTTGGTCGGGTCATAGTTCGGATTCGGGGCGTAAAGGTTCAGCTTGCCCGCCGCGTTCAGCGTGATCTTGTAGCTGTCCTGCTTATCCTTCGCCGCCAGATCGCCGATCATCACCAGACGACCGGAGTTCCGGCCAATCACTCCGGCGTCGAACGCCCTGGTCTTCTGCGCGGCGGTCGCGTTGTCCGCCGCCTCATAGACGACGCGTTTGAGCGCGCGCTGCTGATTGAACGGGACGGTCTTGGAAGCGCCCGGCGTCTCCTTCTGCGGCGGCGAGATCGGCGTCCAATCGCCCGCCCGTCCGGCGACGGAGCGCTGGTTCGTCAGGCTCGCGAGGCTCAAATTCATGTTCGACGAACTGGCGGACTGAAGCGAATAAAGCTGCCGCTGCAGCGCCGCATTGCGCGTTTGCCCGATGATGCCGGCCATATCCATAAACCCGAGAGTTTCAGTGAAATCCTAGCATCAACGCCCGCGCGGCATCAAGCAGGGCGCTGAGATCTTCAGGGAATGCCGATCATCTTGTGGGTCTGCAGGCTGAGCCGCCAGATCGGGTGGGCGCGGCAATAGTCGATCGCCTTCACGATGTTCGCCAACTGGTCGGGCCCATCCATCGGCTGGATCAGGAAATTGTCGAAATCCAGCGCCAGCAGGTCGTTCGGCTCGATCCCGGCCTGTGGAAAGACCAGCTTCAGCTCATCGCCCGAGGTCTGGCGCAAGGGGTTGCCGGCCTTCGGCGAGACGCAGATCCAATCCAGGCCGTCCGGCGCGGCGAGCGTGCCGTTGGTTTCGACCGCCACGGTGAATCCGCGCGCGTGAAACGCGGCGATCATCGCGTCGTCGAGTTGAAGCAGCGGTTCGCCGCCCGTGCAAACGACGAATCGGCTCCCGGCCCCCGCCGGCCAAAGCGCAAGCGCGGCCTCGGCCAGGGCCGAGGCGTCGGCGAACTTGCCGCCGCCCGGACCGTCGACGCCGACGAAGTCGGTGTCGCAGAACCGGCAGGCGGCGGCGGCGCGGTCCTCCTCCCTGCCCGACCAGAGATTGCAGCCGGAGAAACGGCAGAACACCGCCGGCCGCCCGGCGTTCACCCCCTCGCCTTGGAGGGTGTAGAACAGCTCTTTAACGTGGTAGGCCATCAGGTCATCGGGACCGCGACCCATTTGGCGTAGCCGGGCCGCAGCTTCAGCCGTCCGTACCACGCCTCCAGGGCCGGCATGGCGGGCCGTTCGACCGGCAAAGCGAACCAGCGATGCGCGAAGGGGCCAAGCGCCACGTCCGCCGGCGTGAGATCGGGCCCACAGACATAGGGCTGCGCGCTGGCGGCCAGATGCGCGTCCAGGATCGCCCAGGCCGCCGCCGCCTTCTTCCGCGCCTCCTCCAGCGCGACCGGGTCTCGCTGCTCCGCCGGGGTGCGGACATAGCCCCAGAACAAGGGCGTCATCGGCACGCCCGCGGTGGTCAGCGTCCAGTCCATCCAGCCTTCGACCACCGCGCGCTCGGCGGGATCCGCGCGATGGAACGGCGCGGCGCCATAGCGCGCGGCCAGATAGCGGACGATCGAATTGGATTCCCACAGCACATGATCGCCGTCTTCGAGCGTCGGGATCAGGCCGTTCGGGTTCTTGGCGAGATAGGCCGCTTCCTTGTTGCCGCCGAACGCGCCGCCGACGTCGACCCGCTCATAGGCGAGGCCAAGTTCGTCCAGAGTCCAGAGAACCTTCATCACGTTGGACGAATTGATCCGTCCCCACAGCTTCAGCATCGCACCCTCTCTCCCGCCCGTTCCTGGCGAACCTGATTTTGGCGGGCGGGGCCAAATAATAATAGTAGGTTTAAGACATTCGATTGACATGTCAGAGAGCGTCTATTCATAATGTCTCCATGATCATCCTCGACGCCTTCCCTGGATCCCTGACGGAGCAAGCCTGCGCCGCCCTGAAGCGCGACATCGTCACGACCGCGCTCGCCCCCGGGGCTGCCCTGTCGGAAGCCGGGCTGGCGGAACGCTACGGACTCGGCAAGGCCCCGATCCGCGCGGCCCTCGCGCGCTTGGCGGAGGAAGGTCTGGTGCGTTCCGCCGCGCGCCGCGGCTGGCAGGTGACGCCGGTGACGCTGCGCGACGTGCGCGAGGTGTTCGAACTGCGCCTGATGCTGGAGCCCGCTGCGGCCGGCATGGCGGCCGGGCGGGTCGACGAGGCGCGGCTGCGCGCGCTGGACCAAGTGGTCGGCGCGGGCTATCGCCCCGGCGACCAGGCCAGCACCCTGGCCTTTCTGGAGGCCAACCGCGATTTTCACTGCATGATCGCCGATCTCTCCGGCAATGAACGGTTGGCGCGGCAGGTCGCGCGGCTGCGGGACGAGATGACCCGGATGCTGCTGCTCGGCCTTGGCGGGCGCGACCGCACCGGCGAGATGGCGCATGAGCATCGCGAGCTGAT
>JBMLRS010000130.1:0-1398 GCA_049240905.1 Elsteraceae bacterium | reverse complement strand
CAGGCGCGAACGCTGGCTCGCGGAGATCGAAGCGCAATGGGGCCCGGCCCCTGGCCGCCAACAGACCGACGGCGCCTCAATCTTCGTGCTGGGACGCCAGTTTGGTCGAGTGCTGGTGTCGATCCAGCCCTCCTTCGGGTATGAGGGCGACCCGATGCGGCTGCTGTTCGAGAAGGGCTTCGCCCCGACGCACGCCTTCTCCGCCTTCTACCGCTATCTGCGCGAGGATTTCGCGGCCGACGCGGTGCTGCATTTCGGCACGCATGGCGCGCTGGAGTTCATGCCCGGCAAGCAGACCGGCATGTCCGGCGCCTGCTGGCCCGACCGCATGATCGGCGATCTGCCGAACATCTATCTCTACGCCTCGAACAACCCGTCGGAGGGCGCGATCGCCAAACGACGTTCCGGCGCGACCCTGATCAGCTACCTGACCCCGCCGGTCGCGCACGCCGGTCTCTATAAAGGGCTGTCCGATCTGAAGGCGTCGGTTGATCGCTGGCGCGGTCTGCCCCCGGAAACCCTGTCCGAGCGCGACGACCTGATCCAACTGATCCATGCGCAGGCGGTGCTGGTCGATCTGGCCCCGGCCGAGCCGGTCTGGCGCTTCGACGACGCCTCGCAGACTCGGGTCGAGAAGCTCGGCGCGCAGATGCTGGAAATGGAGTATTCGCTGATCCCGCAGGGTCTGCATGTCGTCGGCGAAGAACCGTCGGTGGAGATCCGGATCGACATGCTGCTGGCGATCGCCGAGGCCTCCTACGGCCTGCGTCCGGACCGCGACGTGATCGCGGCGCTGGTGGCCGGCGGCGCGGCTGAAGCGGCCACGCGCGCCGGCGGGCTGACCGCCAAGCCGGAGCTGCTGGAAGTCTTCCAGAAGCTGGCGGCGATCGATCGCCAGCTCCGCCTCAACAACGAAATCCCGGCGCTGATCCGCGCGCTGGACGGACGCTACATCCGCCCGGCGCCCGGCGGCGATCTGCTCCGCACGCCTGAAGTTCTGCCGACCGGCCGCAATCTGCACGGCTTCGATCCGTTCCGCATGCCCAGCGCTTTCGCGGTGCAGGACGGCGCGCGGCAGGCCGAACGGCTGTTGCAGCGCCATCTGGCGGACGGCAATGGCTTCCCGGAGACCATCGCGATGGTGCTTTGGGGCACGGACAATCTGAAATCCGAAGGCGCGCCGATCGGGCAGGTGCTGGCCCTGATGGGCGCCAAGCCGCGCTTCGACAGCTATGGCCGTCTCGCCGGCGCCAGCCTGATCCCGCTGGAGGAGCTGGGCCGCCCGCGCATCGACGTGATGACCACCCTGTCCGGCATCTTCCGCGACCTGCTGCCGCTGCAGATCAAGCTGCTGGCGGAAGCCGCTTTCCTCGCGGCTTGCGCGGATGAGACGGACGA
>JBMLRS010000129.1:0-2744 GCA_049240905.1 Elsteraceae bacterium | reverse complement strand
CAGAGCGTGAAGATCGCCTTCACGGATTCCTACACCGCGCTCAGCCCCAATCCGGTTTGGGTGGGGTTGGACAACTTCGCGGCGCTTCTGGAGGACCCGTTCTTCCTGCGCTCGCTGACCTCGACCCTGTTCTACACGGCGGCGGCGGTCGTCGTGAATCTGAGCTTCGCGCTGGCGGCGGCGATGCTGCTGGAGGCCAAGGCGCTGGGGCGGTCGCGCGCCTTGTTCCAGCTCGCGCTGTTCCTGCCGGTGGTGACGCCGGACGTCGCCGGCTACATCGTCTGGAAATGGATGTATGACGGCAGCTTCGGCGCGATCAACGCCTTCATCGGCCTGTTCGGGTTCGCGCCGCATGGCTGGATCTCCACCCCAGGCTCGGCGATTTGGGCGATCCTCGCCGCCGAGCTATGGCATCACGCCGGCTTCTACGCGATCGTCTTCGCCACCAATCTGAAGCTGCTGGACCCGGCGTTGGACGAGGCGGCGAAGCTGGACGGCGCCGGCCCCTTCGCCCGCTTCTGGCATGTGACCCTGCCGCAACTGCGGCCGGCGCTCACGATCAACGCGGTCTACGCCACGATCCAGTTCCTGAAGACCTTCACCGTGGTCGTGGTGATGACCAAGGGCGGGCCCGCCTTCTCCACCAATTTCCTGTCCTACTACGCCTACCGCAAGTTCGACGAAGGGCTCTACGGCGTGGCGACCGCGATGGCGACCACGCTGTTCTTGATCGTGATCGTGTTGGCGCTGGGCCTCTATCGGTATGGCGATCGGGTGAAGGGTGGATGAGCGCGCAACGCATCACCCAGATCTTGGTCTGGACCGCCGCCATCGCCGTGGCGATCGCCTTCCTGTTTCCGTTTCTGTGGATGTTCGCCAACTCCTTCCGCGAACAGGACGAGATCCTGACCAACCCCTTGCGTTTGATCCCCGAGCAGCTGGACTTCAAGGCCTATCGCGAAATCGCGACGATCGGCGGGGTTTCCCTGATCCGCTTCGCCTTGAATTCGCTGGGGATCACGATCGCGGCGACCGCATTGGCGGTGGCGGTGACCGCGCTGGGCGCCTATGCGCTGGACCGCCGGCCCAAGCTGCCAGGCTTTGCGCTGGTGAAGACGGGTTTCCTGCTGGTGATCATGTACCCCTACATGCTGCTGGTGATCCCGGTTTATGTGGTGATGCACAAACTGGGTCTGCTCGGCACTTACGCCGGGGTCATCCTGTTCTTGAGCGTCGGCCCCGTGCAGTTCTTCCTGTTCGAGCAGTTCTTCCGGACAATCCCGCGAGAGGTGATCGAGGCGGCGCAGATGGACGGCGCGACGGAATGGCAGATCTTGTGGCGGGTGATCCTGCCGATCGCCAAACCGGTGGTCGGCACCGTCACCTTGGTGACCTTCCTGCTCACCTGGAGCCAGTGGTTTCCGATCCTGGTGATCTCAGGTTCGCCGAACACCTACACCCTGCCGGTCGCGTTGTTGCTGTTGAACAGCGAGCTGGGCGCGAATTTCCAGGGCATCATGGCGCTGGCGACCTTGACCACCTTGCCCTCAGTTTTGGTTTTCCTGGCGACGCAGCGCCGCGTCGTCCAGGGCATGGCGGCGGGAGCCGTGAAGGGATGAGCATGGACGACGCAGCGTTGAAACAGCGGACGGCCGACGCCGTGACCAGGGCTGAGAGCTGGCTCTGGTCGATGCAGGCGCCGGGCCGGCCGCGCGGGATCATCCGCTCCAGCGCGCATCATGACCCCGCAGTCTGGCCGGACGTGTTGCTGCAGGCCAGCTACAACGGGATCATGGCGCTGGATCTGATCGGCGCGCTGGAGCGCCTGAATGACGCCGAACGGCGCGCGGCGGCGGATTTCCTCCTGAGTTTCCGACAAGCGGACGGTCGTTTCCGCATGCCGATGATGACCGATGACGCGGTTTTCAAGAAACCGGATCAGGAGGAGACCTGGCGCTACATCGATTTTCATGTCGGCAACTACAGCCTCGGCGCGTTGCAGGCGTTGGTCTCCGACCCACCGAACCTGGAGTTCGTCCGCCCGTTCCTTGACCTGCGCTATCTCGAGGCGTGGCTGTCCCGCCGCGATTTCCGCGACGCCTGGCAGGAGGGGAACAACATCGTGAATCTCGCCAGCTTCCTGCTGTTGATCCGCGATCATGGCGCGCCGGCGGACGCGGCGGCGGCGAGGGTAGGGCTGCAAGCGCTGCTGGATTGGCATGATCGGTTGCAGGAGCCATCCACCGGTTTCTGGGGGATCGGACAGGGCAGCGATCCGGAGCGGCTGCTGCACGCCATGGCCGGCGCCACCCATAATTTCCACCTGTTCTTCACGCTGGGTCGCGCCATCCCCTATTTCGACAGATCGATCGATTACTGCCTGACCCTGCCGACCATCTCGGTCAGCGCCTGTCTGGACGTCGATCCGATCGACATTCTGGCGCACGGCCATCGCCTCTTGGACCATCGGCGCGCGGAGGTGGAGGCGTGGCTGCGCGCCAAGCTGGCGGGGATGCTGGATTTTCAGAGCGCGGATGGCGGCTTCGCGGATCTGTCGCAGGGCGTGCGCCGCCTGGACGGCTGGGTCAAGGGCTATGAGGAGCCGCAGGGGATCTCCAACAGCTTCGCCACATATTTCCGCCTGATCGGGATCGGCATGATCGCAAGCGTGCTGTGGCCCGGATGGCGGCGCTGGAAGTTCCGCCGGATGATCGGCATCGGCTATTTCCTCCCGGAGTCCGCGT
>JBMLRS010000128.1:0-10468 GCA_049240905.1 Elsteraceae bacterium | reverse complement strand
CCGGGTCATAGGTCGGATCCCTCCAAGGGGGGCGCCAGACCCAGGCCGGCGCAGGCGAGAAACAGGCATTCCAGCGCGACGGTCGCCGCCAGGAACGCGGTCATGCCGCCGACGTCATGCGGCGGGCTGACCGTGTTGATGTCGAAGCCCACGAACTTAAGCCCGCTCAGGCCCTGCAGCAGCGCCAGCCCCTCGCGGGCGGTGGCCCCGCCCCAGGCCGGGGTGCAGACGCCTGGCGCGCAGGAGGGATCGAAGAAATCCATGTCCCAGCACAGATAGATGGGGCGATCGGCGAGACGCGCCCGCAGATCGCTCAGGATTTCAGGGACGCCCCGCTCCATCGCGGTCTGATAGGACCAGACCTTGTAGCCGAGCTGGCGGGTGTGGCTGAACACGCCGCCGGTGTAGGTGGTGCCGCGCGCGCCGAGATGGATTGAGCGGTCGACGTCGATCAACCCCTCCTTCGCCGCGTGGGTGAAGGTGGTCGCGGTGTTGTAGGGCAGGGGGCCGTCGACCGGGTAGGCGTCGGTGTGCGCGTCGACATGCAGCACGGTCAGGCCGGGATGATGGCGGCTGAGCGCGCGCAACTGCGGCAAGGTCACCGCGCCGTCGCCGCCGAAGCTGAGCGGGATCGCGCCGGCCGAGGCGATCGCGTCCACGGCGGCCTCGATCCGGGGATAGGCCTCGTCGATCTGGCTGGCGACGACGTTGACGTCGCCGCAATCGACCGCATTTAAAGTGGCGACCGGGTCGAAGCCTTCCTGCTCCGGCCGGAAGCGGCGCACGAGGGTGGATTGCTCGCGGATCGCGGCGGGGCCGAGGCGGGAGCCGATCCGCGTCGGATGGGTGCCGCAGTCGAACGGGACGCCCAGCACGGCCAGACGGCTGCCGACGGCGCTCTGCGAGAAGGGGAGGCCCATGAAGCTGCCGGGCAGCCGGGTCGAAAGATGCGTTGTCATGGGCCGACTGTGTCGGATCGGCGGCGCCCTGTCCACGGGCCGCGACGCCTCGACATGCTTGCTGAAATCCGGCCCGGACTGCATCATCCGCGCGACTTATGCAATCGAGGTCCAATTTGAGCGACACTGACGCACCCGACCTACCCGATTCTGAGGCGAAGCCAGCCGCCGAGGCCAGCTCCCAAGTTCCATTGCCCATGCTGCCGCCGTTCTACGTGCGACCCTGGGCGCTGGATCCGGTGCGTCACGCCACCGCCGGCATCAAGCTGCACACGGATTTCGCCTTCGCCGCCTCGACCAACGCCATCGCGGTCACGGTGGGCGAATACGCCTCGGCGCAGGCGCATTACCCGATCGTCTTCACCGGACCGGAGGCGCCGATGTCGCTGGCCGTGATGGGCGTCGCCTCGGACCGCAACCTTTTCGTGCGGGCGGACGGCTCTTGGCGGCCGCGCTGCTATGTGCCGGGCTATGTGCGGCGCTACCCGTTCGTGTTCGACCGCATTCCCAGCGCCGATCAGTATCTGCTCTGCATCGACGAAGGCGCGGACCTGTTCATGGCCGCAGGCGGCGAACCGCTGTTCATCAATGGGAAGCCGTCGCCCCTGACCGAGCGGGCGCTGCAGTTCTGCTCCGCCTTCCAGAATCAAGCTGAGGAGACCGAGAAGTTCGTGAAGGCGCTCTGGGAGCAGAAGCTCTTGGTTGAAAATCATGCGGACATGACGCTAAGGAATGGCGAGAAACGGACGCTGACCGGCTTCCACGTCATCGACGAAGCCCGGTTCGGCGCCTTGCCGGACTCGATCGTTCTGGATTGGCGCAAACGCGGATGGTTGGGCTTGATCTACGCCCATCTGATGTCGACCCAGCAGTGGGCGATCTTGGTTGAAATTGCGAGTGATGAGGCGACTCATGCAGGAATTTAAGGCCGCGCTGCTCGCGGCTTGTTTCGCCGCGACGCTGGTCGCCGCGCCGGCCACGGCGCAACAGGCCCCGACGCCGGCTCCCGCCCCCGCCCAGGCGGCGCCCGCGCCAGCCGCCCCCGCGGCGCCCGAGCCCGAGGAAAAGGCGGAGATCAAAGGCTTCCGTTCAGCGGTCTGGGGCATGACCGAGGCGCAAGTGCGTGAAGCCATCCGCAAGGATTTCGGCAATGTCCGGGTCACCGCGGAGCAGAATCCAGCCGACCTGACGACGCTGGTTTGGGCGAACGTCGACAATATGCTGCCGGGATCGGGCGTCGGGCGCGTGACCTATGTGTTGGGCCACACCAGCAAGAAGCTTATGCAGGTCTCGATCACCTGGGGCGGCATCATCAACCCCGCGATGAAGCCGGAGGCCGCCGTCTCGGTCGCCAATCTGCTGCGCGGGCATTTCGCGACGCTCGGGTTCAAGCCGGACACCGTCGTTCAGAACGCCAAGGTGCAGGACGGCGTCATCGTCGTGTTTCGCGGCTTTGACTATGAAAACCGCATGACCTTGCTGGTGTTGAACGAGTTGGCCAAACAAGAAGGCGCCCCGCCGACGGCGCCGGTGATGCTGCAACTCTCCTACGTTCAAAACATTCAGAATCCCGACGTGTTCAAGGTGAATCGGGGGCAGTTTTAATTCTTTCGCCGCATTATCGCTAGATTTGGCGGTTATTGTGACCATCTGTGATGGGCGTCATTGCGGAGTAGGGCGTGGGATCGGTACAGAGCAAAGACGTTAAGGCGACCTCCTGAAGGTTGAAAGGTGGGTTTGTGTCTCAAAAGGTGCTCATCGCTGGCTTCGCCGCGATAGCGGGCCTGTTGGCCGGCTGTCAGACGACAGGCGTGGGCGTCGCGGCCGCGCCTGTCGAGGCCGAGGCGGGGGCCCCGATGGGCGCCACGCTGTTGGACGAAGCCTGCGTCGCCAAGATCCGGCGCGGTCGCGGCTCGGATAAACCTGAAGAACTGCCGATCGAACTTTACTGCGGCGCCGTGCCGCGGCCGGCTGGCGTGGTTTATTCGACCCCCGCGCCCAGCAACCTGTCGACCGAGACGGCCGCGCGCCGCGAGCAGTATGAGCGGGTCGGACGCAGCTCCTCAATTGGTCGTGATCTGGCCCAGCGCATGACCTGCCAGCCCGGCGCCTGGGAGCAGAGGGACGACGTCGAACTGTTCGTCGCGCCTTGCACGCAGAAGTCGGGCAATCTTCCGGCGATCCTGACGGTCATGCCGTTCAAAGGCCGTGTTTATGTCGCGGAGGGGATCGCCACCCTGTTGCCGGTCACGGTCGCCGCGGTGCGATGGCGCGCCGGCGAGGATCCGGCGAAGGCCGCGCCGGACGCCATGACCCGAACGGCGCTGCAGAAGATGCTCGAGCCGCTGGTCGGCGCCGGCACGCTGCAGATCGCCGCGGCCGATCTGCTCGCGTTCCAGGATCTGACGGAGCGGGCGCGGCTCGCCAACAGCACGCAGAATTTCGAAGAGGCGGAGAACGCGCTGCGCAGGGCGCTGGACGTCCAGAGCCGCCTCCTGCCGCCCAATGATCCGGGCATCGGCGAGACCTTGACCAATCTCGCGCTGGAGGTCAGCAACCAGGGCCGCTCCGAAGAAGCGGATGGCTTGTTCCGGCGCGCTGAGCCGATTGTCCAGCGTTCGGTCGATCAGTCGAATTACCCGCGCTTCCTCAGCTATCTGGCGATGCATCAGGCCAATCAGCGGAATTTCACGCGGGCGATGCAGATCATCCGAGACGTCACCGCGCGTCGGCGCGCGCTGTCGGGCGGCGGGCAGGGCGCGATCGCCGGCGGCGGCGGCGCGGCGGCCGGCGACTTGGCCCATGGCTTGATGATCGAGGCCGCGCTGGCGTTGCGGCTTAACCAGTTGCCCTCGGCGGAAGCCGCGCTGACCGAAGCGCGCAAACTGCTGGACGACAACGCCGGCCTGCCCCCCTGGTGGCGTCCGGCGCTGGACACCGTCGCCGGCGAGATCAGCCAGAAGCGCGGCCAGACCGAAGCGGCCGAGCGCACCATGCTCGAGGCGGTCGCCCAGCGCCGAGCGCTGTTCGGCGCGACTTGGCCGACGGCGGTCGCTTTGATGGACCTTGGCCGGATGTACAGCCAGACCAAGCGTTATGAGCAGGCGATGGTCAGCTATCGCTCCGCCTTCGTGATCATGGCCGAGGAAAGCGGGCGCAAGCCCGACGTGCTGTTCGAGCAAATCGCGCCCTTCATGCTGGCCGGCAGCGCGATGGCGCAGCAGGCCCCGCCCGCCGAGCGCGACAAGATTTTCGCTGAGATGTTCCGCGCCAATCAGCTGATCCGAGACGGCGTCGCCGGGCAGACCATCGCGCTGACCACCGCGCGGCTGGCGACCGACGACCCGACCGTCTCGAGTCTGCTGCGCGAGCAGCAGGAGGCCAGCCGCGAGCGCGACACGGTGCAGTTGGAGCTGGCGACGGAAGTGGCGCGGCCCGACGATCGCCGAGACCGGGCGCGCGAGGCGGAGCTGCGTCAGCGCCAGCAGGTTCTGGTCCGCAAGGTTGAGACTCTGGACAAGGAGATCAAGCAGGCCTTCCCCGGCTTCGACAAGCTGATGGCCCCACGCGCGGTGGAAATCGCCGAAGTGCAGGCGAAGCTGGATCCGAAGGAAGCGCTGGCGGTGGTCGCGCTGGGCCGTGATCTTGGCTTCCTGTTCCTTGTGAAGAAGGACTCGGTTTCCGCTGTCCCTCTCTCGATCTCTGAATCGGACGTTCGGGAGGACGTGGTGGAGCTGCGCAAGCCCTTCGAGGGTCGCGGCGGCATCGTCGGCGTCTATAACGTGAAGGCCGCCCATCGCCTTTATGAGGCCCTGTTCGGCGACGTCGAGGCCGAGATGGCGGACGTCGACCATCTGATCATGGTGCCGGCCGGCGCGCTCTCCAGCTTGCCGCCCGCCCTTTTGGTCAGCGCGCCGGCCAAGCCCGAGGACGAGACGGATTACACCAAGGTCGCCTTTCTGCCCCGCCGCATGGCGACCAGCGTGGCGCCCTCCGTGCGCGCCTTCCTGGATCTGCGCGCCCTGCGCGGCCGGGCCGCGGCGCCGATGCCGTTCCTGGGCTTCGGCAATCCCACTTTCGAAGGCGCCCGCGTCGGTCAAGGCGACGGGCTCGCGGCGCTGAACGCGGATTGCCGGGTCGGCGCGCCATTGAACCCGGCCTTGCTGCGCAGCCTCGCGCCGTTGCCGGAGACGGCGGACGAAGTGCGGCGGGTCGCACAATTGCTGGGCAGCGGCCCGGACTCGGTGGTGTTGGGCGCCGCGGTGAACGACGACACGATCCGGCGACGCAATCTGGGCCAATATCGCGTGCTCTATTTCGCGACCCACGGCCTATTGCCTGGCGAGTTGAAGTGTCAGGGCGAGCCTGGCTTGGCCCTGTCGCCGCCGACGCGGCAGCCGGAGACGACGGAGAACGACGGGCTGCTGAGCACCAGCAAGATCGCGCGGCTGCGACTGAACGCGGAGCTGGTGGTGCTGTCCGCTTGCAACACCGGCGGCAGCGGCGGCAAATTCGGTGGCGGCGCCTTGTCCGGCTTGGCCGAATCCTTCTTCTACGCCGGGGCCAGATCCCTGCTGGTGAGCCACTGGCAGGTGCCTTCCTTGTCGACAGTGAAGCTGACGACAGGAATGTTTGAGCGATTGAGTGGACGAGAACGCGGACGACCCGGCATAGCTGGGGGTAGCGCCGATGCTCTCCGCCAATCGCAACTTGCTTTGTTGGATGCGGCGGACACCGCCCATCCGTTTTTTTGGGCGGCGTTCACCTTGGTGGGTGAAGCCGGCGGCCCAGTTGTGACGACGGCGACATCTCGTGCGCCGTCTGGTACTATCCCAAGTTCAGGTGCATCCTGAACACGATTGCGAGGAGTTTGAAGCCATGAACACTGTCAGCATGAAGCGTACCCGGGGGCAGTGGATGCTCGCGGCACTGCTCGCCCCGATGGTCGTGTTGGGCGCCAGCGCGGCTGTGGCGGCCGATCTGGTCGTCGTGGAGGCCCGCGGCGTCAACTTGACCGCAGGCCAGACCGTCGACGGCGCGAAGCCGTTGACCCTGGAAGCCGGCCAGCGCGTCACCCTCATCTCCGCCGACGGCAAGACCATCCGTCTGCGCGGCCCCTACAATGAAGCCCCCGCTCCCGCCGGCGTCGCCGAAGGGTCGGGCGTGGTCGACAGCTTGAAGAGCCTGGTCGCCCAGAAGCAGGCCGGCACGGCCACCCTCGGTGTCGTGCGTTCCGGCGCGGCTGAGAAAGAGCTGCCTGAGCCCTGGCTGGTCAACGTGAGCAAGGCCGGCAACCGCTGCATCGTGCAGAACGAGCAGGTCGTGTTCTGGCGTCCGGAAGCGTCGCCGGAGCAGACCCCGTTCGTGATCAGCCCGTCCGACCGCAGCTGGCAGGCCAGCAGCAAGTGGCCGGCCGCCAGCGATCGCATGGGCATCCCCGCCACGATGCCGCTGCGCGATGGCCAGAGCTTCGAGTTCGAGATCGGCGGTCAGTCGACCACGCTGACCTTCCACGTCATCCCGGCCGCGCTGAGCAAGGACCAGGTCCGCGCCGCTTGGATGATGGAGAAGGGCTGCGAGGAGCAGGCGGCCGCTCTCGTTAAGGTGATGAAGTAAGAAGTTGCGAAACCTGCTCGCAGGTTTCGCTCCTTTTTAGGTAGATTGGAACGGCCTCGTTCTCGCTTCGGCTGGAACGGGGCCGTTCCTGTTTTCAGGATCCGCCGCCCCCTTGGAAGCGAGACGCGCTCGATGTTGAAAGAGAACCTGAAGAACTGGCTGGCCTTGGGTTTGATCGTGGCGGCGGCTTCCGCCTTGGCGATGAGCGCCATCAATTTTCTGCCCTTCCTCGGCAGCACCGAGCGCTACGTCGCGGACTTTCGCATCGCGAATCTGACCCCGCCGGAAGAGCAGCATCCGGAGATCGTGTTCCTCGCGGTGACCGAGGACACCCTGGCGCGGTTTCCTTACCGCTCGCCGATCGATCGAAAGTTCATCGCCGATACGATCAAGCTGATCGAAGAGCGTGGCGCGAAACTGATGCTGATCGACGTTCTGTTCGACACGCCCACCGAAGAGGACAAGGACGACGAGCTGCGCGAGACGCTGGCCAAGACCAAGATGCCGCTGATCGTCAGCTATGAAAGCGCGCTCGACTTCATGAACGAGGAGCAGTTGGAGTATCTGAACGAGTTCGTGCCGCCCCGCCTGCGCGCTTTCGCGAATCTGATCAAGGATCTGCAGGATCAGACCGTCCGCACCATCTTCGCGGGAAAGACCAACCTGGATGGCGAATGGATGCCCGGCGTCGCCGGCCGCGTCATGCAGATCCTGGGCAAGGAGCCGCCGCGCCAGAACACGCCGATGGATTATCGCGGCCGCCCAAACCTGGACAGCTCAGCCTTCCGCAAGTTCCCGGCCCACGCGTTGCCGGTGCTGCCGAAGGAGTGGTTCAAGGACAAGATCATCGTCTTCGGGGCCGACATCAGCGACCGAGACCGCGTTCGCACGCCCTTCTCGATCGGTCGCGACGGCGTGCAGAGCCTTATGCCCGGAGCGGAGACACTGGCCCACCAGATCGCCCAGCTGATCGATGGTCGCAAATCGCCCAATATCAGCATTCCCTGGCAAATCGCGGTCGTCGTGTTCTGCGCGGCCTTCGGCATGCTGCTGGGCAAGTTCGAAGTGAATTTCGCGATCGGGGTCGGCATCGCGGTGGTGTTCATCGTCGGCCTCTGGGTCGGCGGTTTCGCTTGGTACCGCTATTTCGGCGATCTGGCGCCCCTGGTGACTCCGTCGCTGGCCTTGCTGGCCTCGCTGGGCATGACCACCGCCTACACCGGGCGGCAAGAGCGCAATCAGAAGAAATTCATTCAGGCCGCTTTCTCGAAATACCTCTCGCCGGCCCTGCTGGACGAGATCGTGAAGGATCCGAGCAAGCTCTCGCTGGACGCCAAGCGCCGTCAGATGTCCTTCATCTTCACAGACGTGGCCGGCTTCACCACCATGTCCGAAAGGATGGACGCGGCGGCCCTCGCCATCCTGTTGAACCGCTATCTCGACGGCGTCTGCCAAGTGATCTTCAAGCATGGCGGCACGGTCGACAAATTCATCGGCGACGCGGTGTTCGCGATCTTCAACGCCCCGCGCGAACAGGAGAACCACGCCCAGCTCGCGGTCTCCTGCGCGCTCGACATCGACATCTACGCGGAAGCCTTCATCAAGGCCGAACGCGCCAATGGCGGCGATTTCGGCATGACCCGCATCGGCGTTCACACCGGCGAGGCCAATGTCGGCAATTTCGGCAGCGCGGACCGGTTCGAATACACCGCGCTTGGCGACGCGGTGAACACCGCCGCCCGCCTGGAAGGCGCCAACAAATATTTCGGCACGCGGGTCTGCGTCAGCGGCGCCGCCGCCAAGCTGTGCAGCGGCGACCAACCGGCGTTCCGCACGGTCGGCGACGTCGTGCTGAAGGGCAAGACCGAACCGTTGGAGCTTTTTGAGCCCCTGACGCCGGAGCGCGCGGCCACCCCGCACATCAAGCGCTACCATGAGGCCTACGCCCTGTTGAAGGCGAATGATCCGGCGGCCGAAGCGGCTTTCGAGGCGCTCTATGAAGAGGAGCCGAGCGATGGTCTGGTCGCTTGGCGGTTGGAGGAGATCCGCAGCGGCAATCTCTCCACTCGGGTGGAGATGACCGACAAGTAGGCGGCAAGAACAAGATCGGCTTCGACGTGAGCCGATCTTGCTCATAACCTTATGAAAAATAGCGCGTTTTCTGTCTTACGCGATTCAGACTGAGTTGAAGAAGCGCTAGAACTTGACGCCCAGGTCGAAGCCGAACCGCCAATAGCGGTTGCCGTTCTCGTTCGCTTGCGGACGGGTGAGCGGCACCGACGCGTCGATCGTGGCCGCGAAGCCGCCGGGTAGGGTCAACCGCACGCCAAAACCCGTGGAGGACAGGCCGAAGCTGGGCTGAATGCCGCCCCGCGTGAAGGTCTTCCCTACGTCATAGAAGATGAACGGCTCGCCCCAACTCCAATCCGGGTCGGAGTAGCGCAACTCGATGGAGGCGCCGATCCCGCTGGCGCCGGTGATCTCGGCCGGATCATAGGGTCGGCCGATGCGCGCGCCGCCCAGCGCGAATTCTTCGCCGGCGTACAGCTTGTCCATGCCCAACTGGCCGGTCAGCGAGATCGCAGCGGTCAATCCGTAATCCAGCGGCTGCAGTCGCAAGGCGTCCAGCGTCAGCTTGGTGAATTTGGGCGACGCCCCGACGCGCGAGGTGGACGGCGCGTTGGCCCCGGTCGTCTCGAACATCCGGATCGGCACGCCGCGCGTGATCCCGGCGGAAATGATGTTCGTGCCGTCCAGATCGTCGTTGAACAGATAGGTGCCTTTCACGTCCAACGCGGTGTAGGTGTCGAAGCTCAGCGTGGACGCGGTCTGACCAAGATAGGCGGTCGAATACTGCCAGGTGTAGCCAGCCTCGATCGTCAGATTCTCCGCCCGGCCGCGTATGATGGGATAGGCCAGCCGAGCGCCGTAGCGGATGCCTCGACTACGCACGTCGAGCGGCTTCAGGGTGAAGCCGGGCTCGCCGTAGGAGTATTGGGTCTCCAGCTTCAGCGTCAGGCCGTCATTGTCGAGCGGCTGGCTGTAGCGCACGGTGTAAGCGCGGGTGGAGTGCAGGTCCGGAGTGGTGGTGTGACTGAAGCCGATCTGTTCGGCGTAGCCCAACAGATTGTTGAAGTTGACCTCCGCCGACATCGACATCGGGCCGGCGAAACGCGAAGCGCGGTTGTTCATCGAGGCGGATCCGGTGATCGCCGTCTCCTTCACGGTCACCACCAACTCAGTCGCGCCAAGCTCGTCGCCGGGTCTGAGAACGCCGCCGGCGTTGACGCCGGGCAGATCCGTGCTCAGCAGCAACGCGCGTTCGATCGCGCCGATCACGGCCGGGCGCATCAACGTCAGATCTTCCAGATAGCCCTCGATCCGCTCGCGCACGCCTTCCGAGGCGCCCTCGACCGAGACGCTCTTGATGAAGCCCTCGACGACCTGGATGCGGAAATTGCCATCGCCGACGCGCTGAGCCGGCACGAAAGCCCGACTCAAGATATAGCCGGCGGCGCGGTACCGCGCTTCGATCGCCTCGGAGAGCGCGGTGATCTCGCCCAGGCTCGCCTGCTTGTTCAACAGGGGCTCGGTGAGATCCCGGAACGTCTCAGGCGGAAAGGTGACCGCGCCCTCGATGATGATCGAGTTCACCTTGAAGCGCAAAATGTCGGACGCGCGGGTGTCGCCGCCCACGCGCTGCTGGATCTGAAAGTCGAAATCGGCTTGCGGGACGGGAACGGCGAGAGCCGGCCGCTCCTGTCTTCCAGGCTCGACAGCCCCTGGCAGCCGCGGCGCCTGGGGAGTCGGCGGCGCCTGGCTCTGCGCCACGCCCGGTGGAATCGCAACTCCGACGAGGGCGACGACCAAACCGAACGAAGCCGACCTGCGAC
>JBMLRS010000127.1:973-2432 GCA_049240905.1 Elsteraceae bacterium | reverse complement strand
GGATCGACCGCGAGGGCTTCGCGATAGAGACGCTCCGCTTCGACAAGGTCGCCAATCGTCTGCTTCTCCACCGCTGCGTCGTTGAGTTTTTGCGCCGGAGAAACGTTGAAGCTGGTCATTCCGATCATGTGCGGCCGATCAATGTAGAGTCAAAGGAATCTGAGCCTAGAACCTACCCCAGCCTGATCTTGAAGAGCAACGAATCCCGCCGCGCCGGAGCGTCGGCTGGCGGCGCTATCCGGCGGCCGATGCTTCGGCGGCTCGAATCCGCATGACGGTCGCCGTGGTCGATTGCCCGGCGGTCAAACGGGCCAAAAGCACTTCGCCGCCCCAGCCGAGCACCTGCTCCGCGCCGACCACCTCGTCGATCTTGTAGTCGTCGCCCTTGACCAGAAGATCGGGCCGCAGGGCCTCGATCAGCGCCAGCGGCGTGTCTTCGTCGAAGAAGGTGACGAGATCGACGTTGCCGAGCGCGGCCAGCACCGTCGCCCGCGCCGTTTCGTTCTGAATCGGCCGCTCCGGCCCCTTCAGCCGGCGAACCGAGTCGTCGGTGTTCAGGCCGACGATCAACCGGTCGCACGCAGCCCGGGCCTGGGCTATCAGCGAGATATGGCCGGGATGCAGCAGGTCGAAGCAGCCGTTGGTGAAGCCGATCTTCAAGCCGTCGCGCCGCCAAGCCGCGATCCGCTCCTGCGCGCCGGCGAGGGCTGCGATCTTGGCCTCCCCCATCACCATGTCGCGGGTCTTGATCGCGGTCACGATCTCTTCGGAATGGGCCACGGCGGTGCCCATCTTGCCGACCACGATGCCGGCGGCGACGTTGGCCAATCGGCAGGCGTCGGCCAGGCTGACGCCGCCCGCGATCGCGGCGGCCAGGCTGGAGACGACAGTGTCGCCGGCGCCGGCGACGTCATAGACCTCGCGCGCTTCGGCCTCGAAATGGGTGACCTGACCGTCGCCTTGCACCAAGGTCATGCCGTCGCGCGAGCGGGTGACCAGCACGTTCTCCACCCCGTCGCGATCCATGATGTAGCGCGCGGCGTCGATGATCGAGGCGTCGTCATTGACCGGCAGGCCAGTCGCGTCATGCAGCTCGCGCCGGTTGGGCGTGATCAGGGTCGCGCCGACGTAGCGGGAATAGTCGCGCCCCTTGGGATCCACGATCACGGTCACGCCCAGCGCCTTGGCGCGGTCGATCAGGCGGCGGCAGACCCGCTCCTCCAGCACGCCTTTGCCATAATCGGACAACACCAAGACCTTATGGTCGGCCATCGCCTGCTCCGCCCGGCTGGCGAGGTCGAGCAGCACGTGATCGCCGGGCGGCGACGCGGTTTCGCGGTCGGCGCGCAGGAGCTGCTGCACGCCCGCGACATAGCGGGTCTTGATCGTGGTGCAGCGCGCGCTGTCGACCAGCAAATGCGGTTCGACGCCGTCGATCTCGCCGACCAGCGACATCACC
>JBMLRS010000127.1:0-963 GCA_049240905.1 Elsteraceae bacterium | reverse complement strand
GGCTCGGCGCCGATCAGGGCGGTGATCTCGCGCCCGGCCATGTCGTCGCCGACGATGGCGAGGAAGCAGACCTCCGCCCCAACCGCGACCAGATTGCGCACGACGTTGCCGGAGCCGCCGAGCATCGCGCTCTCGCGCTCGATCGCCAGAACGGCGATCGGCGCCTCCGGCGAGACGCGGTCGACGCTGCCGTAGACGAAGACGTCGAGCATGACGTCGCCGACGCAGATCACGCGGGCGCCGTTGAGCTGGCGGACCAGAGCGGCGGGGTCGGTTGAGAACAATGGCATGGCGCGCTGTATGCTCCGTTCAGCCGGATTTTTTCAAGAGCGCCTCGAACCGATCGGCGATCTTGTCGATGGCGAAATGCGCCTCGGCGTAGGCGCGGCCTGATTCGCCCATGCGCGCGCGGCCGTCGGGATCGGCCATCAAGGCGGCGGCGGCGGCCAGGAAGCCTGGCTGGTCGGCGGGATCGGCGACCTTGCCCGCCTGATGCTTGACGATCAGCCGGCTGGCCAGGTTGGCGGTCGGGATCGAGCCCAGAATGGCGCGTTCGGCGCAGAGATAGGTCAGGGTCTTCGACGGCACGGAATAGATCCCGGCGTCCGGCTCCAGCAGCACGACCAGCACGTCGCCGGACGCGATCACGTCCGGCAGCACCGCGTGCGGCTGGAACGGCAGAATCAAGAGATTGTCGAGGCTCTCCGCGGCCTTCGCCGCGAGCAACCGATCCGCGCCGATGCCTTCGCTGACCACCACCACCCGCACGTCCGGCTGGTCGCGGAATTTCCGCGCGAGATCGGCCAAAAGGTCGGGGTTGTGCTTCAGGCCGAGCGTGCCGGAATAGAGGAAGACGCGACAGCCGCTGAGGCCATGGGCGGCGCGCCAGTCATTCTCCAGCGGCCGAACCGGCGCTTCGTCCAGGTTCGCCCAGTTCTCCACCACCACGATCCTGTTGGGATC
>JBMLRS010000126.1:0-1572 GCA_049240905.1 Elsteraceae bacterium | reverse complement strand
CGCCTTGTCCCATGACGTCGCCGATCTGAACGACCTCTGGCGGGCAACCAGCCAAGCGCATAACAAAATCGCCGCCGCCCGCGCCCGCCGTGCCATAGCGCAGCGCGCTGCGCAGCGGACCGATCACCTCGGGCAGGCGCGGCGCGATCGAACTGCTGATGCGCCCCGAATAATGTTGGATCAGACGGGCCTGCTCCCGTTTCGCGCGCGCCAATACGCGGCGCATTGTCTCGATCAGCATCGTCGGCGTGACCGGCTTTGACAGAAATCCGTCGATGCCAAGATCGATCGCCTTCTGTCGGGTCTCGTCCGCGCCGTCGCCGGAGACGATCACGAGGGGAACCGGGGCCTTGCGCGATTCCGCGTCGATCAGAGCCAGCAGGTCGATGCCGTCCATGTCGGGCAGATGGATGTCGGTCAAGACGACGTCGGGTCGGGTGCTTTCGAAGCGCGCCATGGCTTCGGCCCCCGTCGCGCAGGGAACGACGTCGAACTCCCGCAACAGAATGCTCTCATACAGCCGCCGCAGCGAGGTGTCGTCTTCGATCAGCAGGATGCGCGAGCGTCTAACCGCCAGATTGCGCCGCAGGCGAAAGCGATTGGGCGCGCCGGGTCGATAGCAGCTGTCGGGAAACAGCCGGCGGACCATGAACAACCCCAGGCCGCCATCCTCCAGCCTGAGATCCAGCGGATTGAGCGGCGGCGCGGTGAAGTAGCGCTGCGCGCCTTCGAACGCCGCCGCGTCGTCCTCGATGACGATCTCCAGCCATTCGCCGGACAGATCGATCACCACTCTGATCTCCGCCGCGCTAGGCTGGGCGTGCTCGACCGTGTTGTTGACGATTTCGCTCACCGCCGTCATCACGTCCAGCACGACGCCGGGCTGCAACCGCGTGACGACCAGCGCCTTGCTGACTTCCGAGCGGAGCGCGCGGGCGGCGTCGGGCCCAGCGGGCTCGACGCAATCAAGCAGCCGCATCATGCCCGGCGCGCCGCGTCACGAAACACCGGGCGCAGCGCCCAGCGACCAAGATCGGCGAAGGTCGCCCGCAGGCCACGGAGCGAGGGGTCGAGCGCGAACGCCGCCGCATGGTCCAGCGAGGCTCGAAAGACATCGCCCTGCTCCCGCGCATGCTCGGCGCGGGCGGTGGCGATGCGCGCCCGCGCGCGCCTGAGATCCCGCGCGTCCGGGGATGGGAATGAGGACAAAGCCCGCTCCAGAATGATCTCCATCGCGGCGATGCGTTTCTCGCGCGCGGCGGTCAGGCTGTTCGGGCGCATGAGATAGTCGCAGCCCACCTGCCCGCTCAGCGCGACCTGACCACGCCGCGCCAGCTTCAGCCAGAGATCCCAATCTTCGGACGACGGCATCTCGCCGCCGAAGCCGTTCACGTCGATGAAAGCGGCGCGCGAGACCATCGCCGTGCTGGTGCCGATGAGGTTTCGGCCAACCAGAACCGAGGCCGCCCTCGGCAGGAGCGAGAATTCCGGACCAGCCGCTTGCCTCCAGTATTCGAAGCAGGTTCCGCGATCCTCGCCTTCCGGCGAGAGATGGCGATAATCCATGAAGCT
>JBMLRS010000125.1:294-5863 GCA_049240905.1 Elsteraceae bacterium | reverse complement strand
TCAATTCCTCGTGTTCACCACCGCGCCCAATCTGCAATACGCGGTCGCCCACGGCCTGGACCTCGGCGACGAGTACTACGACGGCCTGATCGCCGAGATGCGGGAGAAGCGCGACCGCTTCGCCAAGGGCTTGGAGCGGGCCGGCTTCGAGGCGTTGCCCTGCGGCGGCACCTATTTCATCAACGTCGACATCCGCTCGATCGGATTCGACAGCGACGACGAGGCGTTCTGCCGCTACATCACGGAGAAGGTGGGCGTCGCCGCCATCCCGGTCAGCGCCTTCTACGCCGATCCCGCCAGCGCGCCGCGCCATCTCGCGCGCTTCTGCTTCGCCAAGAAGGACGCGATTCTGGACGGCGCGATCGATCGACTCGCCGGTCATTTTCAGGCCAAAGCGCCGGCTCGAGCCATCGCTTGAGCGCCCCCTCTTGAGCGCTGCCGCGCCGGCGAGCCCGGCTTGGCGCGTCGCCCGCGCCTATGAGCAATACAAGGCCGGACGCCTTTCGGACGCCCGCGCGATTCTGGACGCCGTGCTGCGCCGCCAGCCGGACTACGCCGACGCGCATGACCTCACCGGCCTGATCGCCCTCGCCGAGGGCGACGCGGAGGCCGCCTCCGCCGCCCTGGCCCGCGCCGCCGATCTCGATCCCCGACCAGAGCGGCTGAACGATCTCGGCGCCGCGCTCTGCCAGGCCGGCCGACCGGACGCCGCCGCCGACGCCTTCCAGCGGGCGCTCACGCTCGACCCCGCCTACGCCCGCGCCTGGACCAATCTGGCCGCCTGCCTCCTGGACATGGACGCCCTTCCCGAGGCCGGCGCCGCGCTCGACCGGGCGGAGGCGCTGGGGGCCAATCTCTCGACCCAGCGCAACCGCGCGCAATGGCTGAAGGCGATGGGGAAAGGCAAGGAGAGCGTCGCCCTGCTGCGCCCGCTGGTCGATTCCCGGCCCGAGGATCTGGACCTGCGGCTCGATCTGGCCCTGGCGGAGGAAGCCGCCGGGGATCTGGCCGCCGCCGGGGCCTCCTTGGCGGTTCTCACCACCGCCCGGCCGGATTGGCCCCGCGCCTGGTTCATGGCGGGCGAGATCGCGCGCGCGCAGGGCCAGCCTGAGGAAGCCAAGCGCTGCTTCCGTCGGGCCCTCGAACTGGACCCGACTGATTCCTGCGGCGCCGGCCTCGCCCTCGCGCTTCTCGATCCCAGCGCCGCGCCCGCGCAGGCCCCGGCCGAATTCCTGCGCGGTCTGTTCGATCAATACGCCGTCCGCTTCGACGCGGCCCTGGTCGAGAAGCTGGGCTATCAGGCCCCCGCTCTTCTGCGCGCGCTGATCGACGCGCACGCCCAGCAGGGGTTTGAGCATGTCGTCGATCTCGGCTGCGGCACGGGCTTGTCCGGCGAGCCCTTGCGCCCGATCGCCAAGCGCCTGACCGGGATCGACCTCAGCGCCGGCATGCTGGCCCGCGCCAAGGATCGCGCCTGCTATGACGCGCTGATCGAAGGCGATCTGGCCGAAAGCCTGAACGCCATGCCGCAGGGCTCGGTCGATCTCGCCGTCGCCGCCGACGTGCTGGTTTATCTCGGCGATCTCGCGCCCTTGTTCGCCGCCGTCGCGCGCGCGCTTCGGCCGGACGGCCTGTTCGCCTTCTCGGTCGAACGGCTGGAGGGCGAAGGCGATTATCGCCTGACCGAAAGCCGCCGCTACGCCCATGGCGCGGATTATCTGCAAAGCCTCGCCGCCAGCCAGGGCTTCGCCGCCGTCGCTTTCGAGGCCGCCTCGACCCGCAAGGACCGCGACCATCCCGTGCCCGGCTATCTTATGCTGCTGCGCCGGCCTTGATCCCGCCCGTCCAAGCCCAAGCTTGAGACGATGACGCGCATGATCCTTCTTTTCTCCATCCTCGCCCTGCTGATCGGCGTCGGCTATTGGCTCTGGACGCCGGACAAGCCGCGCGCGGCGCTGGAGGCGAAATATCTGCGCGATCCCGGCGACATGATCGAGGTCGCAGGCGCCCGCCTGCATGTCCGCGAGAGTGGGCCGAAGGACCAGCCGGCCGTCATCCTGATCCACGGCTTCGGCTCCAGCCTGCATACCTGGGACGGCTGGGCGAACGGCCTGCAAGACCGCTTCCGCGTGATCCGCTTCGACCTGCCGGGCTCCGGCCTGTCGGAGCCGGACGCGCTCGGCCGCTATGACGACCGCCGCAGCTTCGAGGTACTGGCCGCGCTGATGGATCGGTTGGGCGTCCGCCAGGCCAGCCTGATCGGCAACTCCATCGGAGGCCGGATATCCTGGGGCTTCGCCGCCGCGCAGCCCGATCGCGTGACCAGGCTGGTCCTGGTCGCCCCGGACGGTTTCGCCAGCCAAGGCTTCAGCTATGGCGCGGCGCCCAAGGTCCCGAAAACCCTTGAGGCGATGCGCTTCGTCCTGCCGCGCTTCATGCTGAAGATGAATCTGGTCCCCGCCTATGGCGACCCCAAGGCGCTGACCGAGGGCATGGTCGATCGCTATTATGATCTGATGCTCGCCCCCGGCGTGCGGGCGGCGTTGATCGAACGGATGCGCCAGACCGTGCTGGAGAGCCCGGAAGGCGTCCTGGGCCAGATCAAGGTCCCCGTCCTCCTGGTCTGGGGCGAGAAGGACGGCGCCATCCCCGTCAGCAACGCCGCCGATTACCAGCGCCTCCTGCCCCGCTCGGAGCTCGTCACCTTCCCCGGGGTCGGCCATCTGCCGCAGGAGGAAGCGCCGACGCGGAGCGTCGCCCCGGTCCGCGCCTTCCTGGAACAGCGGATGTAAGGAAGAACCTATCCAGCGGCGTTGGTCTATATTATACAATTTCATCACGTTTAAAAGAGGCGTCGATCCCATGCGGAGCCAGAAGTTGAGTGAGGTTCGTCCTCAAGACTCCATTCGTCTGCGGGTGATTGTGACCACCTTCATTCTGTCGATCGGAGGCTTGGTCTTCGCCAGCCTCGCGTTGATCAACGCCTGGGAGGATCGAGAGGAAGCCCTGGCGCAGATGCGCACCTCCGCCGCCTTGGCAACGCTGAGCCAGGCGACGATCAATCTTTCGTTGGAGCGCAGCGTCAGCCAACTCAGCCTTGAAACGCCCTCGCCGATCAGCGCCGGCAACCGCGCCTTGATTGACGAACAGCGGCGAAAGTCCGACGCGAGCTTCGCCCTGCTGCAAGGCGAGTTGAGCGCCGTCACGACCAGCGACCGCATTGACGCGTTCTCTCAGAACATTCGGGCGATCCATGATCGGTTGCGGCCGATCCGTCAAAGCCTGGATGCCGAGCTCGCCAAACCCCTGTCGACCCGCTCGAAGGAGGCGGTTCTCGCGCTGCCGTTCGATCTGAAATCGGCGGTGGTCGAGTTTCAGGCGGAGCGTCATCTGCTCAGGGGCACGGAGCTGATGCTGCCAACCGAAGTGGCGATCCTGGAGACGATCCGGGATCAGGCCTGGCAGATCCGGGAATTCGGCGGCCGCGAGCGGACTTACCTCGCCACCGCCGTCGCGACCCGTGAACCGATCCCTGAGGCGCGGCTCTCGGAGATGGGCGCGCTCGCCCGTCAGGCTGAGGATTCCTGGCGCGACATATCGAGGCTGGCGACGCACCCCGGTCTCCACGAAACGGTCAGCGCGGCGGTCGGTCAGCTTGAGGCGCGCTATTTCAAGGACTACGCCCAGGTCAGAGCCGGAGTGCTGGCGCAGGCGAGGCAGGAGCGCCCAACCTATCCGACTGATTTCGAGACCTTCTTTTCGCGGTCCTCCGCCGCGCTCACTGGGGCGGAATCGCTCGCCAGCGCCGCGAGCGCCGCGATCAACGATTATTGGCAGGAGCGCGCGGACGCCACGCAAGCCGTCTTCATCCGGGATCTGCTTCTCGGCGCCCTGCTGCTGGGGAGCGGGATCGTCACCCTCTTGCTGATGGTCGGCGCGTTCCGTCGGATGGACCGTCTTCGCGAAAGGATGCGCTCGCTCGCCGCCGGCGAGTTGTCGCAAGAGGTTCCGGACGCCGAGACGCGCGACGAAGTCGGCGCGATGGCCCGCGCCGTTCAAGTGTTCCGGTCAACCGCGGAGGAGCGCATCGCCCTGGAGGCGGAGGTGTCGAAGGAGAACCAGGAGAAGGACCGCCGTCGGGCGGTGATCGACCAGTTGTTGAAGGAGTTCACCAAGAGCCTCGGCGTCATCATCAATGGCCTTTCCGGAGCGGCGGCGCGCATGGACGCGACTTCGACCAGCATGGCCTCGGCGGCCAATCAAACCGGCGATCTCGCTCACGCGACGACCGGCCGCGCCAAGTCTTCGGCTCAGGAATTGACGATCGTCGCGACCGCGACGGAACAGCTGACCTCAAGCGTCGGCGAGATCTCCCGGGCGGCGACCAACGCCGCGCAATCCGCGCGCGGCATGGCGGATCGCGCGAACAGCGCCGAACAGGCCATGGCCGGCCTGTCCGGCGCGGCGAAGGAGATCGACGACATCGCCCGACTGATCGGCGACATCGCCAGCCAGACCAATCTCCTCGCGCTCAACGCGACCATCGAAGCCGCGCGCGCGGGCGACGCCGGCAAGGGCTTCGCCGTCGTCGCCTCCGAAGTGAAGAACCTCGCCAGCCGAACCGCGTCGGCGACCGATGAGATTGTCTTGCGGATCGACGCGATCCAGGCCGCCACGCAGGAGGCGGCGTCAACCGTCCGCCAGATGGCCGCCGCTGTGCGCGAGATGGAGGAGACGGCCGCCTCGATCGCCGCCGCCGTCGAGCAGCAGGGCGTCGGCGTGCGCGAGATCGCCGGCAGCATCGCCTCCGTGGCGCAAGCGACGGAGCAGGCCGTCGCCTCGATGGACAAAGCCTCGCTCGCCGCGGAGAACGCCCGCGAAGCGAGCCAGGAAGTGAGTCACGCCGCAGCCGACATCGGGAAGCAATCCGGCACGCTCAGGCAGGAGGTCGAGCGCTTCATGACCGCCATCCGGCAGGATTCGCAGAAGCAAGCGGAAGCGGCGTAACGCCGTCGCTACTTCCGCGCCTGCGCCGCCTCGCGGATCTGGGTCAGGCTCAGCTTGGGCGTGATCGCCTCCGGGTCGATCTTCAGATGGATCAAGGACGGTTTGCCGGAGGCCGCCGCCCGCTCGAAGGCCGGCGCGAAATCGGCCGTCGCCAGCACGGTTTCGCCATGGCCGCCGAAGGCTTTGGCGTAGGCCGCGAAATCCGGGTTGGTCAGCATCGTTCCGCTCACCCGCGCCGGATATTCCCGCTCCTGATGCATGCGGATCGTGCCGTACATGCCGTTGTCGACCACGATGAAGATCACCGCCACGCCATACTGCACGGCCGTGGCGAATTCCTGGCCATGCATCAGGAAACAGCCGTCGCCGCTGAAGGAGACCACCGTTCGCTCCGGATGCAGCAGCTTCGCGCCGATCGCGGACGGCGCGCCGTAGCCCATCGAGCCGGAGGTGGGCGCCAGCTGCGTGCCATAGACATGGAACGGAAAATTGCGATGCACCCAGGTCGCGTAATTGCCGGCGCCGTTGGTGATGATCGCGTCGTCCGGCAGCCGCGCGCGCA
>JBMLRS010000125.1:0-284 GCA_049240905.1 Elsteraceae bacterium | reverse complement strand
GCAGGGCGGCGACGATCTCGCCCACCTGCACCGGACCCGCATGAACCAGTGGCTTGGCGAAGGCCTGCGCGTCCGCATGCGCGGCCGCCGTCCAGTCCTTCCAGGGCGGGGAATTGATCGCCGGCAGCGCCGCCAGCGCCTCCACAAACCCCGCGGAACAGGCGTTAATCCCAAGAGTCGGCGCGTAGACGCGGCCCACTTCCTCCGCGCCGGACAGCACATGGATGAAAGTCTGCTTCGGGCTGGGGATCGAGAGAAGGGTGTAGCCCTGGCTCGCCATCTCC
>JBMLRS010000124.1:0-4012 GCA_049240905.1 Elsteraceae bacterium | reverse complement strand
ATAACTTCTTCAAGCGCACCGCCAACAAGCTCGCCAAGGCGGATAACCTCCGTGTTTTCGCCATGGTCGCAGAGGAGGAGCCGGTGATCGGCTTCTACGCGCTCAACGCCCATGCCGTGAGCTTCGCGGACCTGCCGCCGAAGTTCGCCCGGACCCGGCCAAGCCACGGCGCCATCCCCGCCGCCTACATCTCCATGATCGGGGTCGATCAGCGTTTCGCAGGCCGGGGCCATGGCGGCGATCTTCTAGCCGACGCGCTCAAGCGGATCGCGCGCGCCGCCGACGCAATCGGGATCGCGGTGGTGATGCTCGACGTGTTGGATGACGGCGACGCAGGCCGCGTCGCGCGCCGCAAGGCGCTTTATGAGGGATACGGCTTCGCGCCGCTCCCGTCGAACCCGCTGCGGCTTTTCCTGCCGCTCAGGACCGTGCGGGACTTGATCGCGGGGATCGAGTGACGGCTGGGATGGGCCGAAAGATCCAGCGAGCGGTCAATAGCAAAGCCGAGCGAGGCCGAGTGACTGAAGTCAGTAGTTGAGTCTGACCCTTTAACAGTACCCTTGAAGTGGCTTAAAATAATTTTGAAATCCAGCCACATAGTGACCATCTACATTTCCGCTACCGGATAGCTTTGAGTCTGCGGATCGTAATCCATTACGACGAAAACGTGAGAAAATTCTTTAGATAGGAGAGGGTCGCTATTCTTCACAGCAACTATCAGGTCGGCTGTCACTTCTTCTCCCGTGAAAATGGCGAGGAACATCTCGGAGAAGCGATCGAAATTACCTCCGTTAAGGCGATGGAGCTTCACCTTCTCATCCTTCTCCGCAATTACTTTTCCAAGCTCCATATAAAGCCTATTCCAAGTCCAAATTGAAACAAACAGAGGGCTGTCGTCTTCAGCGTCACTAGGGGTTGGATTCTTTCCGGCCATTTCGAGCTTGAAAGCATCATTTGGCGTCAAACCAAGTCGTCTTTCTTTGTGGCGCCGCTCGCTGCGCTTACGACGAAGGTCTGTGTCTACCAATTCAGTCACTTCAAGACCGATATGGCGACCGTCTCGTAGGGTAGCTTCAACATCTGGAATCGTGCCTTTCCCAAGAGGCTCCAATTTTAAGCTGCTGACCTGATAGCCGAGATGCGTCAGAACTAGGCGCGTTACTTCCCTCTCCTCATTCTCGCGGTCGCCCGAGTAAGCATGCGTTCGGGGAAGCCCTTTGAGAGCCGGCACTCCATCGAGCCTGTCTTCATACTTCTGTATCGCTTTGAGGAGTTCTTCGTCAGTCATAGGCTGATATGGAAAACAGGAGAACAGGCTGAATTACTAACAGATTAGTTCAGATGGTCGCCACGCCCGTGTGTTCAGTCGCGCAACCCTCACAGCGTGATGTCCGTGCGCAACTTCTTGTAGGAGGCCGACAAGCCGCTAGCGTCCTTGTCGAGCAGGCCGGCGGCGGCGAGCGCTTCGACGTCTTCGTGAACGCGGCGGTACTGCCGGCTTAAGCTCTTCGCCAGCGCCAGCGCCAGGACTCACGGTGCGGGGTGACGGTGAAGGTGGCGCAGCAACTCCATCCGTTTGCCTGTCAGGGTCTTCGTGAGGAGTTCCCAGGGCTCGAACGCGACGTGCCGTTCGGAGAATTGTTCGCCGGCCTCGGCGCGCTTCCAGGCCGAGATGAAGGCGACGCCGTCGTCCTCGATGCTTCCGCCTACCTCGATGATCACGTCGCTCATGGACTGCCTCGTCGCCTCAAAATTCTTTTACTTCAGCCAGGAAGTCCGCCGTCACGCCACCAGTCGCGCTTCGATCGTGTCGGTCACGTCGTTTCAGACTTGGTGGTCTGACAGGATGAGGGCCACTCCGGCTTCGAAGCCTGCGAACTAACGATATCTCATTTTAAGGGAGAGGCTCTACCTTCGCGGCTGGCACGTCTCGCAGGCAAACACCCGCCTCGCCGCCATCTCGAACGCGCGAATCTCAGACGCGCAGGCCGGGCAATGCGGCTTGTTGAAGATGTTCACGCGTTCGCCGTATCTCGAGCGGGATTTGGCGGCGCGGTCGACGGTGACGATGGCGTTTTTCTTCATGCCGATCTCCAGGAGGGTCACGGCGTCGGTCCAGAGGCGGTCGAACGCAGCGCGGTCGAGGATGCGGCCTGGGGTTTCAGGGTGGGTGTTTTGGCGCCAGAGGATCTCGGTGCGATAGATGTTGCCGATACCGGCCATGACGGATTGATCCATCAGCAATTGGCCGATCGGCGCGCGGCTTTTCGAGATCTTGCGCCAGGCGAGCTCGGGGTCGGCGTCGGGGCGCAGAACGTCCGGGCCGATGCGGGCGGTCAAGGTCGCCAGCTCCGCGGCGTCCAGGACTTCGCAGGTGTTGGGGCCGTTGACGTCCACCACGTGGGTGGGGCTGAGCAGGCGGACGCGCACGGCGCCGCGCGGTTCGGGGGGCGAGTCGCCCGCCGGGGCTTTTGCCATGCGGAAGCGGCCATAGAGCCCGAGATGGACATGGAGCGCCCGATCCTCGCCGAAGCGGTAAATCAGATGTTTGCCGAAGGCTTCGATCGCGGTGCAGGTCTGGCCGTCGAGGAAGGCGGCGCCGGCTTCGAAGCGGCCTTGCGGCGAGGAGACGGCGAGCGGCTTGCCGACCAGCATCGGGCGCTGGTCGCGGGCGGCGCGGTGGATGGTGTGGCCTTCAGGCATGAATCCTGGCTCAGAATCGAAGGAGGCAGATCACGACCGCGCCGATCTGGGCCAGTTGGATCAGGACGGAGATCCCGTGAAGCTGTCCGAACCGCCTCTTGTCGCCCTGATCGGTCGCGGCGTTCACGGCGGGCATCAAGACCTGTCGGGCGAGGAGGGTGCTGAGGGCGATGGCGGCGAGCAGGCTGGCGGTCACCCTGTCCAGGGGCGCGGCGGCCAACGCGGCCAAGCCGGCGGTGACGATCACCAGCAGGTAATAGTGCGGGAAGGCTTGGCGGATCAGCGGCCGGGCGACCGCCGCCGGCAGATGCTTCAACACGAACAGGGCGAAGCCGAAGGAGAACAGGACCATCCCGCCGAACAGCAGAGAGGAGAGCAGCATCGCCGTCGTGGCCAGCGCGGTGTGCATCGGGCTGTTCTGTCCTGTCTTGTCTGGTTCGGCTTCGGGAGATAGGTCCATCCGTCGCTTCGGCTAGGGGCGTGGTCATCGATGCGCGGGGCGTCGGGTTTTGGCGGGGCTGAACAGCTCGCCCTGAGCGCTGGCCGGGCCTACGCCCAGCTCCTGCAGAATGGCCGGGATGCGTTCCTTCACCTTGAAGAAGCCTCGATTGGCGTGCGGCCAGATCGCCAGATCTTCCGGGCGATTGATCTCGATCAGCGCGATCCCCTCCCGCGCCAGAGCCGGCTGGAGGGCGATCAATCTGTCGCTCGCGGGGCCGACCGGGGCGTAGGCGGTGAGGATCTGGCGGGCGTCATGCCGGCGCGCTACGTCGATCAGCGCTTCGGCGGACAGGTCCGTGATCGGTTCCGCCGGCGCCCTGAAGTGGACGCTCGCGCGCGTCAAGCCGTCGGCCAGGGCGGCTTCGGTGAAGCGGAGAACCGCGTCGGCCGCCGGGAGGGGAGAGCGGCCTTGGACGGCGTGGACGGCGACAACCGCGCTTACTTCGGCGCGTCCGAAATCCAGGCTTTCGGGGTGCAGGTCCTCCTCGGTCAGCAGCAGCAGGGCTGGGCCAGGGGAGGTCGTGAATCGTTCCCGTCGCGCGGCGTTGATATGGCCGAAATCCGGCTCTTCGAGAGGCAGGGCTTCGGGCGTCAGGCCTTTGGGATCGAAGCGCCCGTTCGTGTATTCCCGGATGTTGGCGGGGCGGGCCAGATAGGTCTTCCCCCGGGTGTGCAGGCCGCCGACCCAGCGCCAGGAGAGCGTGTTCGAGGCCGGATCGCCGTCCAGGAAATGGCGGAAGGTGAAATCCGCCCCCAGCTCCCAGGGCAGTTTCAAGGTGAAGATCCAGATCGAGGCGAACCACATGCG
>JBMLRS010000123.1:0-2315 GCA_049240905.1 Elsteraceae bacterium | reverse complement strand
TTACCCCGATAGTGAGCCGCAGACATGCCCAGGACATCCAAACTCTCGATTCAAACCCTTATGGGGGCGCTGATCAGCGCGCTTTGTCTGCTGTTGTTGGCGCTCTGCGTGCAGGACATCGTCGTGGCGGGGAAACGTCTTGTGGACATGCGCCGGCTGGCGACCCTCTCCACGATCAGCGAGCCCTTGATCAAGTCGCTGGGGGCGACCCGCTTGGAGCGCGGCACGATCTTGGCCACGCTCGCGGGCGAAGGCCCGATCAACAACGCCAGCGAGAACCGCATCGCCACGCAGCGTCCGATCGTTGACGCCGGTCAGGCGGACGCCGTCCGCAAGCTTGAAGCGGCGCCCGACGCCGTCGCGAAGCCGGTTCTGGAGAAATTGAAGGCGACCTATCAGGGCTATCAGGATCTGCGCGCCAAGGCGGAGGTGGCGATGCGGCAACCGCTCGCCGCCCGCGACCAGGCGGTGATCCGGGACGCGCCGAAGCTGTCCCTGGATTACTTGGACGCGGTCGCCGCCGCCTCCGATCACATCGACTCAGTGCTTCAGATGGTTGATCCGTCGGTGGATCAGTTGTTGAAGGCCAAGCGCGCGGCGATGACCATGCGGGTGACCGCAGGCCAGGCGATGCTGCACACCAACGTCGCCACCGCCGCCAAGCGTGGTTGGACCAAGAGTGAACTGCACGACGCGACCGAGATGCGCGGCCGCTATCTCATGGCCTGGAGCGCCATCACCGAGGTGTCGTCCCAACCCGGCGCGCCGAAGGAACTGGTCGACGCGACGGCGAAGGCCAAGGAGATCGCCATGGGATACATCCAAGGCGCGCACAAGACCTATGTCGAGGCGCTGTCGAACGGCGCCCCCCCTTCGGCCTCCCTCGCCGACCTTCAATCCGGAAATTCCGTCGCGCTGGGCGCCATCGAAGCGGTGGCGATCGCCGCCGCGCGGGCGACCGAGGCGCGCGCGGACGCGATGCTGTCCGACGCCACGGGCGCGCTCCTGTTCTCCAGCGCCGTCCTGATCCTGGCGCTGGTCCTCACCGGCGTCGGTTTCTGGGTGGTGCAACGGCGCATCTGCCGGCCGATCAAGGATCTGACCGGCTCCATGACCCGCCTCGCCGCGCGCGACTTCTCCGGCGAGGCCCCGTTCGCTGAGCGCGGCGACGAGATCGGCGAAATGGCGAGGACGCTCAAGGTCTTCAAGGACAACATGATCGCGGCCGACCGCATGGCCGAGGCGCAGGCGGCGGAACAAGCCGTCAAATCAGCGCGCGTCTCGCGCCTGGATCAGTTGAACGCCGACTTCGATCGCTCCGCCCGGGCGGCGCTTGACGCTCTGGCCCAGGCCGCGAGCGAGGTGCGCTCCACCGCCAGCGGCATGTCGGAGAGCAGCAAGACGGCGGCCGAGCGCACGGTCGCCGCGACCACCGCCTCTGAACAAGCCTCGCTTCGCGTGCAAACCGTGGCGTCGGCGACCGAGCAACTTTCAGCCAGCATCCAGGAAATCTCTCTCCAGGTCTCCGAATCATCGGTGGTCGCCGGTCAGGCGGTCGAGGAGGTAGTCGAGACCAACGGCACGATGCGCAACCTTTCCGAGGCGGCGCAGAAGATCGGCGACGTGGTGAACCTGATCAACAGCATCGCGGGCCAGACCAATCTGCTGGCGCTGAACGCGACGATCGAGGCGGCCCGCGCCGGGGAGGCCGGCAAAGGCTTCGCCGTGGTGGCGGGCGAAGTGAAGAATCTGGCGACCCAGACGGCGCGGGCGACGCAGGAAATCATCGCGCAGGTGAGTTCCATGCAGAACACCACCGCAGCCGCCGTCTCGGCGATCTCCCGCATCGACCACACCATCTCGCGCATGAACGAGATTTCCGCTTCCATCGCGGCGGCGATGGAGGAGCAAGGCGCCGCCACCCAGGAAATCGCGCGCAACCTCCAGGAAGCGGCGGCAGGCGCCTCGGACATGTCGAACAATGTGGGCGGCGTCAACGCCGTGGTGGAGAGGACCGGAGACGCGTCGCAACGCATGTTCGGCGCCGCCGACCAGTTGAGCCGTCAGACCGAGGCGCTGAAGGGCGAAGTCAGCGCCTTTCTGGGCGCGATCCGCGCGGCCTGACCTTCAGGCCGCGATCCGGCCCAAATGCTTGGCGAGCGACTCTATCCGGCGCGTGACCGCCTCGCCCAGGCCGATGCCATCTTCCGATCCGGCGGCGAAGCTGACGCTGATCGATCGGTTCGTCAGGTTGAGCCGGCATCGCTCGAGCAGGGAAGGCGCGCCGCCGGTCAAGGCGTAGGCCAAGCGCAAGC
>JBMLRS010000122.1:0-16865 GCA_049240905.1 Elsteraceae bacterium | reverse complement strand
GAGAGCGAGCCGGCGTAGCTCTGCGTGCCTGTGGTCCTGTAGGTCCCGCCCAACCTCACCGCGCCGGACCCCGTGCTGCTGAGATTAGCCAGCGCCGTGCCGACGCCGACATTGTTGCCGAAGCTGACCGCGCCCGTGCCCGCCGCGATCGTCAGCCCGCCGATGTTGGCGCCGTTATCCAGGCTGTCCACAGCCGCCGAGAACGTAACGGCGCTGTTCGTGGTGGAGAGCGCGACGGCGGAATTCGCGAAGATCACCGGCCCGGAATAGCTCTGCGTGCCCGTCGTCTTGATCGTGTTGACGGCGTTGGTGAAATAGGTGGCGGCGCTGGTTCCGCCCGTCCGCGTGAAGCTGCCCAGCGCCGTGGTGGATCCCACCTGCCCGGCGAAGGCCGCCGTCGCGGCGCCGCTGACCGTGTCGACGGTCAGATCACCCGGCCCATTCACGGCGCCCGCGAAGATCACGTTGCTGGAGGTCGCGCGGATGATCGAGTTGCTCTCCACGATCACCGCGCCGGCGTAGGACTGGGTCGACGACGACCGCAGAAGGCCGTTCACCGTGACGGAGCCCGAACCTGACGAATTTATCGAGCGCATCGAGGTGGTGTTGCCGATGGCGCCGGCGAGACTGACCTTCCCGGTTCCCGCGGCGAACAGCAAGCCCTGCTCCGCGCCGGTCGCGCTGCTGTCGATGGTGTTGGCGAAGATGATGTCGCCGCCGGTGGTCGAGAAAGTGGCGGCGGTGTTTGCGCCGTTGCCGACGAACCGGAACGCGCCGGCGTAGGACTGCGAGCCCGTGGTCCCGAAGACCGGGTTGCCGGCCCCCAGCGTGGTGGTCAGGGCGGCGGAGATGTCCAGGGCCGCGAGCGCGGTGGTCATGCCGATCGTGGCGCCATAGGAAACTGTGCCGGTGGCGGTCTGCAGCTTCAGCGATCGATTGCCCGCCGTGTTGGAATTGATCGGACCCAACAGCACGATGCCGCCGCTGCCGGTCTGCAGCGTGACGTTCTGCGGCAGGACATAGCCGCTCGCCCCGACCGTGAGCAGCGCCGTCATGTCCGACCGCCCGACAACCACGCTGGAGGGCGTGCCGGTGACGGTATTGATCAATTGATCAAACGCGATCGTTCCGGCGCCGGCGGCGAGCCCGATCGAGGTCGCGGCGCTGGAGGGCCGCATGTTGATCACCCCGCCCGTGGAGTTGATCGCGCCCGAGAAAATGCCGTAGTTGTCGAGATTGAGGGTCGCCGAGCCCGACCCAATCGCGATCGTCCCGGTCGACAGATACATGCCGTACCCGCCCGAGCCGCCGACCTGGGTGTTGATGGTCACGGTTCCGGCGCCGGTCGCGGCGATCGTTCCGTTCGTGCCGCTTCCAAGCAGAATGCCGCTGCTGCTGGCGGTCGGGGCGGCCGATGCGTTGACCGTGATCGCGCCGTTGACCGTTTTGATCGCCGAATTGTTGTGGATCAAGACGCCGCTGTTCTGGATCGCCGCGCCGCCGCCGGAGGTGGCGGTGCCATTGATCGTCAGATTGCCGCTGTTGGTGCTGATCAAGGCGGAGCTGGTGAGCTGGAAGTTGTTGCCCGGCCCGCCGCCGCCGCGCACCCCGGTCAGCGTGATCGATCCCGTTCCGGTCGCGCTGATCGTGCCGCCGGAGAGATTGACGCCGTCCGTCGAGTTGCTGGTCCCGCCCGTCGAGCCGATCGCGCTTGCGGTGATGGCGCCGTCGGTGGTCGTTATCAGTCCGCTGCTGCTCACAAGAAGTCCGCTGGAGCCGCTGTTGGCGCCAGATCCGCCCGTCCCGGTGATGGTGATGTTGCCGGCGGCGCTATTGATGGTTCCGCCCACCACCTGCAGCCCGGGGGCGCCGTTGGTCCCTCCCGCGCCGGTGATCGAGATGGCGCCGCCGGCGCTGTTCAGCGTTCCCGTCACCGACACGCCGGAAAAGCCGCTTGCGGCGCCCTGGCCGTTGACCGTGACGGCCCCGCCGCCGCTGTTGACCAGACCGCTGACCAGGACGCCGATGTTTTGCCCGCCGCCGCCGATCGCGGCGCCGGCGGCCCCGGCGCCGCCAGCCAGCACGATCGCGCCGCCGGTCGTGATCAACGTGCCGGAGACCGTCACGCCGCCGGTCGTGCCGTTGGCGTAGCGGGAGTTCAGCGTGACCGCGCCCGATCCGGTGAAGCTGATGGTTCCCGCCATCGTGATGTCGCGGTCAGCCTGCAAGGTCAGGCTGTTCGCGCCCGCGTAGCTGACCGCTGCGCCGCTGGCCCAGGAGATGTCGCCAGCGCCGGAGCTGTTGCTGGTTGTGGTTTGCACCACCACGTTGCCGGTCGCCAACGCGGACTGGATCGTCGAAGCATTGATGGTCGAGGCGGCGTCGGTCGCCGCCGTGAAGGTCTGAGCGCCGGTGATGTTGGTCTCGCCGCCCACGGCGATCGCGATGTTGTTGGGGTCCAGCAGCCAGGCGCCGGCCTTGGCCTGCGCCGCCCGCGCATTCGTGGTGACGCTGGCGATCGGGCCGACGGCGAGCGCCCGCTTGCCTGAGGTCTCCACCTTGCCGCCGTCGCCGCCCAACAGGCCGCCCTGCGCGCTGATCGATCCGTTGAAGCGCGTGGTGTCGTCCGCCCACGCCACCGCCGTGCCGCCGTCGCCGCGCTGCGTGGCGTCGACGTTGATCGAGGCGGTCGGCGCGACATAGGCGACCTGGGCGTTCCGACCCGTGGCGCCGAGTTCCCCCTTGCCCTGCCAATCGCCGCCGATCAGCACGGTCCCGCCGCCGGTCGCGCCGGACGCGTCGATCACGGCGCCGTCCATCAGCCCAACCTTCTCGCCCAGCACGGCGACGGCTCCGCCCTTGTCCGTGGCGCTGGAGGCGTCGATCCTGGCGCTCACCTGGACCGTTCCGCCGTCGCCCAAGTGCACCGTGCCGCCGTCGACGGTCACGCTGTTGGCGATCACATGGCCTTTGAGATTGACCACATTGTCCATCACGCCCTTCGCCGCGCGGGCGCTGAGCAGGACCGTTCCGCCTTGCGCGGCGATGGTTCCGCTGCTGACGATCGCCGCGTCGCTTCCCGCCGAGTCCACGCCCGATGGGGCCTGATCCAGCGGCTGGCTCACCTGGAACTGCAGCAGCTTGTCGCCGACGAAATCGACCGTGACCGCCTTGCCGGCGCCCATCGCCACCGTGCCGGCGCGCGCCGCGACCACGCCTTCGTTGCGGATGGAGGCGGCGGCGAGCGCGGCGTAGCCGCCGGCCGCGACGTTGATCGTCCCGCCATTGACGATCGCCGCGTCCTTGCCGATCTGGTCGATCTGCGCGCGGCCTGACCTCATGAATTCAGCGGCGTCGATGCGTCCGGTCGTCGCCAACAGGCTGCCGACGTTCACTTGGCCGCTTGGCCCGATCAGCACGCCGTTCGGATTCGATAGCCACACCTGCCCATTTGACAGAATGGATCCGTCGATTCGCGATATCTCCGAGCCCGTGACCCGGTTCAGCGTGATCGAGGAGCGGCCGGGCTGATCGAAGCGAACGGTCTCCTGGGGGCCAACCGAGAAGCTCCGCCAGTCGATCGCGCCTTTGTCCGTGCTCTGAGTGACGACCGTCACTGCGCCCTGCCGCGTCACGGAAACGGATCCGGCGGCCACCACCGGCGCCTGTGGAGACTGCGCGGAGACTGGCGTTGCGAAGGCGACGACCGCTATCGCAGCCGTCGAAGTGAACAGCCGCGCCAACCTGTGATTTAACATGCACCGACTGCCTGATCTGAACTAAATTATGTCATACTTTTATTAACTCAGTTCAATCAAGGAGGCCGGTGACACCGATCACAGACCGCGCTCTTCATTTACGGCTTGCGATGCGGTAGCTTGCTTTCATTGAGCGTCACGCGCCGGGGTGAGTGGAACATGAAGTTGGTTTTGGTGGTCGCCGCCTTGATTCTGGCGGGTTGCGGCGCCCAATCCGGGCGTGGGCCGGTGGCGCGCGGCGGGGCGGAGCTTGAGACCGAGGCCCGGTCGCCGGTGACCGCGGTGGATTTCGCCCGGACCTACAACGCGAACCGGTCCTTCAACGCTGCGGAAGAAGCCTGGCGCCGCATCCTGGCGGAGAAGGAAGACGCCGAATCCTTGATCCGTCTGGGCGTGGACGTCGCCAATCTCGGCCGCACGCGCGAAGGCCAGGTGCTGATCGAGCGGGCGTCCAAGCTGGCGGAGACCAAGGTCGGGCAGCGCTTGCCGGTGCTCATCGCCCTCGCCCGCGCTCAGATCGCGATCCTCGACGCCACCGCCACCGACAACAACGCCGCCTGGAGCGAGGCGACCGCCCTGCTGAACACCAGCTATCGCAGCGTTCAGAGCGAGATGCGCCGCCGCAACATGGATCCGCTGGTCCCCGGCGACGGCGCGGAGACCGTGGAGGCAGACATCGCGCCCTCCGCCCTGCGTTTGGCGGATCTTGAACTGCACCGCCTGTCGGCGCTGGTCGCCCTGCGTCAGAACGAAATCAGCTCGGCCCGGCAATGGATCTCGGACGGCATCGCCCGGCTGGAGCGTCTGGGCGCCGGCGTGCGGACCTCGCGCCACGCCGCCTTCGCTATTCTGAACGCGGAGTTGCTGGCCCGCTCGAAGAACGCGGCGGAGCGGGAGGCGGGCGTCGCCCAGGCCGAACGCGCCGCCGATCTGTCGCGCGCCGCCGCCGGCCCGACCGGCGCCGGGGCCGCGATCGGCTTGCTGGCCACCGGCCGGGCGATCGCCATCGCCGCGGAGTTCGAGACAGATCGCGCGATCTCCGCCGCCCGGCGCCAGCGCGCGATGGAGTATTTCCGGGAAGGCTTCAGCCGGCTCGATGGTCAGGAGGAGCGGCCGAAAACCATCGCGCCCAACCTCGCCGTCGCCATTCTTGACAACATGGGCGCGATCCTGCCCAGCCTGAAAGGCGAGGCGCGGGAGGCCTTCCTGAAGGATATGCTGGCGGTCGCCCAGCGCGTGCCGGCCGGCGCCGCCGCGCGCGCCGCCGAACTGGCCGCGGCCCGCCGACTGGTCGACGATCCCAACGCCGGCGCTTTGGTGCGCCTCTGGCAGGACACGCTGCGCAAACGCGACGACACCCAGTCCAAGATCCTGGACCTCTACGCCAGCGGCAATCTCGATCAGGCCAAGCTGCTCGCGCTGCGCGCCGAGCGCTCCGCCGCAGACGCCGAAGCCTCGGCGACGCGCGAGGAGCTGGGCAAGCGCTTTCCGGAGGTGGTCGCGCTGCTGAGCCCGAAGCCGCCGACGGTCGCGGATCTCCAGCGCGTGCTGATGAACGATGAATCCGTGATTCTCGTCGTCAACGGCCGGCGCGGCGGCTGGACCTTCGCCGTGCAGAAGGACAGCATCGAAGCGCAGGAAGTGGTTTTGGAGCGGGCGGAGATCATCGAGCAGGTGAAGTCGCTGCGCGCCGCCTTCAACCCGGTCGGCGGTCAGTTGCGCCCGTTCGACCTCGCCGCGTCGCACACGCTCTACAAGGAGCTGCTGGGCGATCTCACCACGGCCATGACGCCAGGCCGGCGCTTGATCTTCATCACCTCCGGCGCCTTGTCGGCCTTTCCGCCCGCCTTGTTCGTGACCAAGCCGGAGCGCGGCGCCGATTACGCCCGCGCCTCCTGGCTGATCCGCGAGCATCCCGTCTTGTCGGTGCCCTCAACCGCGTCGCTGATCGCCTTCCGCAACGCGCAGAAGACGATCGCGCCGAAGATGCTGTTGGCGGTCGGCGATCCCGTGCTCACCGGCCCCAAGGGCGCCGGCACCTCTCAGGTCGCTGATTCCTGCGATCCGGAAGGGCGCGTTCCGCCGGAGATGATCAGCGCGCTGGAGCCGCTGCCCGACACCGCCGACGAAGTGCGCGCGGTCTCCGCCGCCCTCGGCGGCAGCGCGGGCGACCTGCTGCTCCGTCAGCAGGCGACCTCTGCGAACTTCAAATCGAGAGACCTGTCCTCTTATCGCGTGCTGTATTTCGCCACCCACGGCATCCTGCCCGGCGAATTGAAGTGCCGCACGAAGCCGGGTTTGGTGTTCACGCCCAGCGCCTCCGATTCCGGCCTTATGGACACCAGCGAGATCTCGGAGCTGAAGCTGAACGCCGATCTCGTGGTCATGTCCGCCTGCAACACCGCCGGCGCGGCGGAGTTGGGCGGCGAAGCGCTGTCCGGCCTCGCCGAGGCCTTCATCTTCGCGGGCGCCCGCGCGCTGATCGCCTCGCACTGGCAAGTTCCGTCGCGCGAAACCGCGCTGCTGATGCAGGGAATGTTCGCGAGGGGTCTGCCGCCCGACCTGCCGCAAGCCTTGACGCGCGCGCAGTTGGCGATCGCCGCGAACCCCGCCTCGTCGCATCCCTTCTACTGGGCGGCCTTCACTTTCATCGGCGCCTCCGCCTCGGTCGGCGCCGGAGCGTGACGTCCTGAAGTCCGGCGGGCTTCGGAGCGTCGCAACCGTCTGACCCGACCTCGACGGGACGGGACCGGACGGCAGATCCGGCTCGTCGAGATTCTCGGCGTCAATCCTGCTGCGCCGCCATGCTCGCTTCATACAGGGCGAGCACTTCCTCCGTCGGTCCGTCCATTTTGATCTTGCCGCCATCCAGCCAGAGGATGCGGTCGCACCATTGGCGCAGGATCTCCATGGAGTGCGACGCCAGCACCAGGATCTCCGCGTTCTCGGTGAATTCCTCGATCCGGCGGCGCGCCTTCTCCATGAAGCGTCCGTCGCCGGCCAACACCCACTCGTCCATCAGCAGGATCTCGGGCCGCACCGCGGTCGCGACCGCGAAGGCGAGGCGCAGCGACATCCCGGAGGAATAGGTGCGCACGGGCATGCTGAGAAAGGATTCCAGCTCGGTGAAGGCGGCGATCTCATCGATCTTGTCGCGCATCTCCGAAGGGCGGTAGCCAAGATACATGCCCTGCAGAATGATGTTTTCGTAGCCTGAGACGTCCGGATCCAGGCCAAGCCCGACATTCAACAGGGAGCAGACGCGCCCCTCGATCATGAAGCTGCCCTGCACCGGTTCGTAGATGCCGGCCAGCACGCGGAGAATAGTGGTCTTGCCCGCGCCGTTATGGCCGACCAGCCCGACCCGGTCGCCGCTCACCAGATCCAGGGTCACATTGTCCAGCGCGCGCACGATCACTCGGTCGTCGCGGGTGCTGATCGTCTTCCGCCGCGTCCCGACCCGAAGCAGCTGCTTCTTCAGGGATCGGCTGCCGCCTGTGTAGAGCGGAAACTCGACCGTGGCGTCCTTGAGGGAGATGTACGCCATGGCTTCAGACCCAGTAGGCGATGCGCGCCCGGAACCGGACGAACAGCAAGGCGGCGAACAACCCGGTCCCGACCGTGGCGAACGTCGCCATGGGCCAGGAGGACCAATGCGTCGGCAGCCCCATGAGGGGCGCGCGCATGATGTCGATGAACGCGAAGAAGGGATTGATCTCCGCCGCCCAGATCCGCTCGCCTAGCTGCTCCAAGGTCCAGATGATCGGCGTCATGAAGAACACCAACTGCATCAAGCTGGTGATGATCTGGGCGATGTCGCGGAACCGCACGCAAAGGATCGACAGAACGACCGTCACGCAGGTCAGCCAGAGCGTCACCATCGCGAAGGCGGGGATCGCCAGAAAGAAGCTCCAACTCGGCGCGCGACCGAAATAGATCATGACGATCACGAAGATTAGGGCGTTGTGCGCGAACACCAGCATGTTGCGCATGATCGCGCGGAAGATGAACACGGACATCGGCGTCCGGGTCTGCTTGATCGTCGCTTCGCCCAGCACGAACACCGTCCCGGCGTCGGTCACCGTCGTCGAGATATAGTTCCAGACCAGCAAACCGAGGCAGAGCGACGGCAGATAGACCGCGATCTCCACCCTGAACAGCTTGGAGTAAAGAATGCCGAGCGCGAGGATCATCACGCCCATGCTGATGGTGATCCAGAACGGCCCCAGCATCGACCCGCGATAGCGCTGCCGGATGTCGTGGATCGCCAGACGGCCCCACATCCAGCGCAGGGAGAGCCCCTGCGCCACGTCGTCCAGGGCGGCGCGGGCGCGGGATATCTTGATCGGCTCGGGGATGACGATCGCCGCTCGATCCACCACCCGCGCCGGACGGGCGCGAACCGGCGGTTCGGGCGCCGCTATGACCTCAGGGATGGGCGCAGGCCGAGACTTGGCGAAAGGAAGCGGCCTGAATCGCCAGCCACGCCTCCCGATAATCGGCGGCCGGCGTCTCGGCCTCGGTTTCGTGAACATCGAGCCCGATCAGCCGGAACGTCTCGCGGATCGTCTCCGTCGGCAGCGCGTCGAACAACGCTTCCGCCTGTTGACGATCTTCCGCCGCGCCCTTGGTCAGCCCCAGATCCTGCAACAGGCGATCGGTTCCGCCGTCGCCCTGATAATCCTTCAGATGCCTCATGGTCCCAATTCTCTATCGCTCGGCCTCGCCAGCCAAGCGCGCAGATGGTTAGCAGAGCCGCGACGCGGGGCCAAGGGGCTGGCGCGCAAAGCCGGCATGCGCCGGTCGGAAGGCTATGTCCCCTTGTCCGCGTCCGCTTTGGCCGGCCGCTCGCCCTCTCGCGGCGCCAGACCATAGGGCTTCATCAAGGCCCAGACATGATCGGGGATCATCGCCTTCATCCGCCGCGGCCGTTCCCGGCGCAGATGCAGGATCGTCTCCGCAGCCTTCATCTCAACGCGCGCCCGCGCGAACTCCAGCCCGCGCGGCCCGATGCGCGGCATCAGCCAGCCCACGATCGGCCGCAGCCAATCCGGCATGCTGCGCAGCGGCAGACCGCCCGCCGCGCGCTCCACGTTCTTCAGGAAACCGGACACGGCGCCCTTGCGCTTGCCAGCCTCACCCGGCGCGCTCAACGTCACTTCTTCGCCGAGCAGGCTGATCAACTCTTCGCCGCGCTCGTTGCGCACCAGCAGCCATTGCTCGCCTTGCCCGCCCATGTAGCCGACCGTCACATCCGCCAGCACGTTGGTGTAATCGACGCAGGTGCGACAGGTCAGCGGGAAGAAATCCGCCGGCAGCTTGGAGATCGGCAGCTTCAGGAAGGGGATCTCCTTCCGCCGACCGTCCCGGAAGCGCAGTTCGACATAGTAATCCGCGCGGAACTCCAGATAGGTGATGCTGTCGGGATCGTCCGACAGCAACGCCAGGAACTGATGGAAGTTCGCCGTCGTGGTGTTGTCGGAGCAAGGCGTGCCGATGACGTAGAGCCGCTCCAGCCCCAGTTTCTTCTCCAGCGCGCGGAGCGCGTAGACCTGACAGGGGATGCCGATCACCGCCAACCGACGATGACCCGCCGCCTGCGCCGCCTCCAGCAGCGCCAGAAGCGGGGCGTAGCCCATGCGCATGCCGCGGACCTGGGCCATGCCCTCGGGCTTGGTCACAAGCACGGGAACCGGCTTCCATTTGTCCTCGGGGTCGGGAGCCATGGTCAGCACCGCGTCGACCGCTTTCGCCTCCAGCAGCTTCTCCGCGATTCGCGTGGTGATGCCGGTCCATTGGGCGCCGTCGATCGGGGTCTTCAGCGAGGCCCGCAACATCCGGCGGAACGGTCCGAAGAACAGCTCGTCCGGGCGCTGCGGATCGCGCGCGCGGCCATGGACCCGCGCCTCCATGGCTGGGTAATCCGGCTTTATGAACTGGCAGGCGCGCCCGCATTGCTTGGAATCGGCCATGCGCGAGACGCCGCAGTCGGTGCAGAGATCACGCGGCGCGGGGGCCGCCAGCGCAGGGGCGAAGATCGGCGCGGACGGCGAGTCGGACATGCCTATTTGTGCTTCTTCAGAAATTCTGTGCGGAGCACAAGACCCTTCACTTTCTCGGCGTTGCATTCCACTTCGGCGGGGTCGCCGGTCAGTCGAATGTTCTTGATCACCGCGCCGCGTTTCAGCGTGACCGAAGAGCCCTTCACTTTCAAATCTTTGATCACCGTCACGGAGTCGCCGTCGGCGAGCGGAGCGCCGTTGCTGTCTTTGGTCTCGGTCATCACGGGTCCTTGAGCTCAAGGCGGCGCCGAACGGCGTCGTCGTCCCGGACGTGATCAGACGCCGACCGATAAATCAATGTTCCCGGCGCCTGCGCGGCGACCATTGCGTCGCAGCCCCGCCATCGCTATGAGCCAAGCGCACAGGGATAGTGGCCCCAGCGCTCCGACAAGAGAGTCGTCAGGACGCCACGCTGCAAACTGAATGGGGGACGACGCCGTGACGGCTGCTCTTGCGATCAGCAGGCTGATCGATTGGATAAACGGACAGGTCGGGAAATATGTGTCCTGGCTGATCTTGCTGGCGGTGATCATCGCCGCCGGCAATGCGACGGTGCGATATATCTTCAGCACCAGTTCGAACGCATGGCTCGAGGTGCAGTGGTACTTGTTCTCCGCCGTTTTTCTGCTCTGCGCGGGATACACACTGCTGCGCAACGAGCATGTCCGCATCGACGTGGTCACGGGCCGGTTCACCCGGCGCACGCAGGTGATGATCGAGCTGTTCGGCACGGTCTTCTTCCTGATGCCGATGGCGCTGATCATCATGTGGCTGTCCTGGCCGCTGGTGGTCGAAGCCTATGTCCGGCATGAAATCTCCGGCGACGCCGGCGGGCTTCTGCGCTGGCCGGTGAAGCTGCTGATCCCGGTCGGTTTCGCTTTGTTGGTGCTGCAGGGCGTCTCTCAATTCATCAAGCTTGTCGCTTTCCTTTTAGGGCGAGGACCTGATCCGCACGCCTCCAGCGCCTCCGGCCATGGTGCGCCCCCGGCAGGAGCGACGTCATGAGCGCCTTCCTCATCGCCAATATGGCGCCCCTGATGTTCGGGGCTTTGATCATATTCCTTTTGATGGGCTACCCGGTCGCCTTCGCTTTGGCGGCCAATGGACTGGCTTTCGGCTTGCTGGCCCTGGATCTTGGGCTGTTGAAGCCGGAGCTGTTCCAGGCCCTGCCGGAGCGTGTCTACGGCGTCATGCGCAACGACACGCTGCTCGCCATTCCGTTCTTCACTTTCATGGGCCTGATCCTAGAGCGAAGCGGCATGGCGGAAGACCTCTTGGACACCATCGGCCAGCTGTTTGGCCCGGTTCGCGGCGGTCTCGCCTATGCGGTCATCTTCGTCGGCGCGCTGCTGGCGGCGACCACCGGCGTGGTGGCGGCCTCGGTGATCTCAATGGGTCTGATCTCGCTGCCGATTATGCTGCGCTACGGTTACGACCGAAGACTAGCGTCAGGCGTGATCGCGGCGTCAGGGACCCTGGCCCAGATCATCCCCCCCAGCCTCGTGCTGATCGTCATGGCCGACCAGCTCGGCCGGTCGGTCGGCGACATGTACGCCGGCGCCTTCATTCCCGGAATTACGTTGGCCGCGCTCTACGCCGGCTACATCTTCCTGGTGACGACGATCAACCCGCAAGCGGCGCCGCCCTTGCCGCTCGAAGCGCGCTCCTTGCGCGGCTTCGCGCTGCTCAGCCGCTGCCTGATCTGCTTGGTGCCGCCGCTGCTGCTGATCTTCTTGGTGCTGGGCACAATCTTCCTGGGCATCGCGACGCCGACCGAAGGCGGCGCAATGGGGGCCGCAGGCGCCCTGATCCTGGCGCTGATGAAGCGTCAGCTGAGCTGGACCCTGCTGCGTCAGGCGATGGACACCACCACGAAGCTTTCCTGCTTCGTGATGTTCATCCTGATCGGCTCGACGGTCTGGGGGCTGGTGTTCCGCGCGGTCAACGGCGATCTATGGGTCGAGCATCTGTTGATCGGCCTACCCGGCGGCCAGTTGGGCTTCCTGATCGTCGTGAACACCATGGTGTTCCTGCTCGCCTTCTTCCTCGACTTCTTTGAACTCGCCTTCATCGTGGTGCCATTGCTGGCGCCGGTCGCGGATAAGCTCGGGATCGATCTGATCTGGTTCGGCGTGCTCCTGGCGGTCAACATGCAGACCTCCTTCATGCATCCGCCCTTCGGCTTCGCGCTGTTCTATCTGCGCAGCGTCGCGCCGGTGAAGGAGTATGTCGACAAGGTGAGCAAGAAGGTCATGCAGCCGATCACCACCACTCAGATCTACTGGGGCGCGGTGCCGTTCGTCTGCATCCAGTTGATCATGGTCGCCTTGGTCATCGCCTTCCCAGAGATGGTGTTGAGCAGTCTGGATTCGGCTTCGAAGGTGGACGCTTCCACCATCAAGATCGAGATCCCCTTGAACGACGACAGCGAGCCGCCGCCGGTGGACTTCAAATAAAGAAGGCGCAAAAAAAGAAAGCCCCGCCAGATTGGCGGGGCTTTCCATCTCTAGCCTGCTGTACTGAAGAGGCGCCTAGCGACGCAGCTCCGCGGTGAAGGCGAAGTTGTCGTAGGTGTTCTCCGCGACGCGGAACCACTGGAACTGGTCGCCGCGGAACGGCCTCCAGGACTCATAGACCTTCTTGAAGCGCGGGTTGGCCGCGGCGGTCTCGTCATAGAGCTCATGCGCGGCCTTGTAGGCGGCCTGCATCATCTCGCGCGAGAACGGACGCAGCAGCGTGCCGCCGCCGACCAGACGGCGCAGCGCCGCCGGGTTCAGCGCGTCATACTTGGCGAGCATGATGGTGTTCGCTTCCGCGGAGGCCGCCTCCACGATCGCCTTGTAATCGGCCGGCAGCTTCGCCCATTCGGCCTGGTTGATGTAGAACGACAGCTGCGGGCCGCCTTCCCACCAGCCGGGATAGTAGTAGTACTTGGCGACCTTGAAGAAGCCGAGCTTCTCGTCGTCGTACGGACCGACCCACTCCGCCGCGTCGATCGTGCCTTTCTCCAGCGACGGATAAATGTCGCCGGCAGGGATCTGCTGCGGAACCGCGCCCAGGCGCGCCAGCACCTGACCGGCGAAACCGCCGATGCGCATCTTCAGACCCTTGAAATCGTCGACGGTCTTGAGTTCGTTACGGAACCAGCCGCCCATCTGAGTGCCGGTGTTGCCGCCCGGAATAGCGTGAATATTGTAACCGGCGAAGAACTCGGCCATCAGCTCGCGCCCGCCACCTGCGTACATCCACGCGTTCTGCTGACGCGCGTTCAGGCCGAACGGGATCGCCGTGTCGAAGGCGAAGGTCGGATCCTTGCCGACGAAGTAATAGCTCGCCGTATGGCCGATCTCGACCGTGTTGTTCTGGATCGCATCGGCGACCTGGAAGGGCGGGACGATTTCGCCGCCGGCGAAAACGCGGATCTGGAACTTGTTGTTGGTGGCTTCGGCGACGCGCTTGGCCATCACTTCGGCCGCGCCATAGATGGTGTCCAAGCTCTTGGGAAAGCTGGAGGCCAGACGCCAGCGGATCTCCGGCTGGGACTGCGCGTGCACCGCAGGCGCGGCGATCGCCGTCGTCGCAAGGCCAGCGCCCGCAGCGGTGATGAAGTTACGACGCTTTATCGACATGATTTTTCCTTCTCCCTGAAGTCATCGTCGCGTGGTCTTGAGCGCCAGCTCCGAATCAGTGGCGCGCACATTACCAGGAAACGCGCGCCAGCGAAGGCCGAAAGTGGCGGCCCGCATCAGTTCCGCGTCATGTTCCGGCGTACCGTGGTACGTTATCTTTTTGTTTTCTTTTTTCGCCTCCTGCATAGGCTCGGACCTGTGACGATCGGAGGAGGCTCCCATGCGTTCGGCCCGGCGTGGCCTGATGATTTTTCTGCTGCTGTTCGGCGTCGACGCGCCCGCCTCGGCGCAGTCGAACCACGCTCATCCGCCAGGCGCCCCGCCGGGCCTCCACCGCGAACGGATCACCGTGCCGATCTCGCCCGGCGGCGCGGGCCCATTCCGCCTTGAGGCGATGGTGACCAGACCCGCCGGCGAGGGGCGTCATCCCCTGATGATCTGGAGCCACGGCGCGCCGCGCGACCCACTCGATCGGCCGAAGACCCGCCCCACCGGATCCGCCGAGGCGGTTTTCGCTCTCTCCCAGCGCGGTTGGACCGTGGTGAGCTTGATCCGTCGAGGCTACGGCGAGTCCGAAGGCGGTTACGTCGAAGGCGCCGGCTTCACCTGCGCCAATCCGAACTATCGCGCGCAGGCGAGGATCTCCGGCGTCGACATTCTTGAAGCGGTGAAGGTTCTTTCCAAGCGGCCGGACGTCGATCCGGGCGTCCTGGTGCTGGCGGGCATCTCGGCAGGCGGCTTCGCCTCATTGGCGGCGGCGGCGGAAAGGCCGCCGGGCTTGGCGGCGGTGTTGAACTTCGCCGGCGGCCGAGGCTCGAACAAGCCTGACAGCGTCTGCGACGAAGAACAGTTGGTCGAGGCCTTTGGCGCGCTCGGCGCGAGGATCAAGGTTCCCACCTTCTGGGCCTACGCCGCCAACGATCATTATTTCGGCCCGGAGCTGGCTCAGCGCTTTCACGAGGCCTTCACCGAGGCCGGCGGCAAGGCGACCTTCGCGGCCTTGCCCGCCTTCGGGGAGGACGGCCATCGCCTCACCACCCGCGAAGGCGTCGCCCTATGGCGCGACCCGCTCGATCGCTTCCTGCGCATCCACCGGCTGCCCACCTGGGTCTCGCCGGAACGGTTGGCGACGCCTTTCCTGCCGCCGCCGCCGGGGGCGAGCGCCAACCTGCAGGGTGAGCTGGAGCGCTATCTCAGGACCTTGCAGTTCGAGAAAGCCTTCGCGATCGGCCCCCGCGGCGCCTTCGCCTGGCGGTCCGGCAAAGCGACCGCGGAAGAGGCGATCGCTGAATCCCTGAACGTCTGCCAGCGCAACGGCGCCGAGTGCCAGATCTACGCGATCAACAACGCCCTGGCGCGCTAGAACAAGATCGGCTTGCCTCAACGCCGATCTTGTACAGAACTTCATGAAAAACAGCATGTTTTCGGCATTTGGCGATTAGACAAAGTTGTAAACCCGCTAAAGCTCCGCCGCCGCCAGCCCACCCAGAAACACCGCCGCCACGATCAGCAGATAGGGCGTCGCCAGCCGAGCGGCGCGGTTCGCGCGCGCGCTCAAGGCGTAGCCGGCGACGCCGACTGCGATCAGGCTCGGCGCCGTGCCCAGGCCGAAGGCCGCCAGGCCCAGCGCGCCGGCCAGCGGGTCGCGCGCGGCCGCCGCCACCGCCAGCGCGGCGTAGACCATGCCGCAGGGAATCAACCCCAGCGCCAGACCCAGGGGATAACCGCCCAGCGCGCTGGCCGCCCCCGCCAGCCGCAGCAGCGCGCGGTTGATCGGGGCCGGAAGACGAACCGACGGCGTCTTGGCGAAGCCCAGCGCGCCGATCGCGGCGGCCAGGAAGGCGAGCGCGCCGGCCAGCAACAGCGCCGCGCGCAGATTTCCCAGCCAGGGATGCTGGCCCAGCCAGCCGCCGGCCGCCGCCGCCAGCGCGCCCAGCAGGGCGTAGGTCGTGATTCGGCCGAGGTGATATCCCGGCAAGGCTGCGGCCGCCATCCGACGCAACTCGCAGAGCTTCGGCGTCGGGATGCGCGCCATCCGATCGCCCACCTGCCCCAGCACGAACGCCCCGCACATCGGCGCGCAATGCGCGACGCCGCCGGCGAGGCCCGCGAAGAACAGCAAGGTCGGCGCCGTCGCGCCCGACCAGGGCGAAGCCGGCGACAGGCATAGATCGACGAGGCGATCGATCAGGGGAAAGCTCATGAGCGCAGTCTATGCCGCAGGTGCGAACGGCGGATTGATCTGAATCAAGGCCCCTCGCCGCCACAGGGCTTAAGCCGGACCGATCAAAGTTAGCGGAGACGGTCATGGAAGAACTCATCAGCGACGTCGTCACAGGAAGCCTGGCGGGGGCGCTTGCTCTGCTGGGCCTCATTCTCGCGGCGCACGCGCATGACGCCGGGATGTCGGTGTTCGGACTCAGCCTCGTTTTGTTTGGCGTGCTTTTCGTCTTCGGACGGATCGCCGCCCACTACGACCGGCAGGAAGCGAAGGCCTCGGATCATGGCTGAGATCGCCCTTCCGCTCAGCGCCCACGCCGCGGGCCGCCACGCAGCCGTCGGCTATGACGAGGCCGTCATCCGCAAATTCATGATCGCCGGGACCTTCTGGGGCGTCGTCGCCTTTCTGGTCGGGGTCTATCTGGCGCTGGAGCTGGCTTTCCCGGCGCTGAATTTCGGGCTCGACTTCCTGAACTTCGGCCGGCTGCGTCCGGTCCACACGTCGGCCGCGATCTTCGCGTTCGGCGGATCGATCCTGATCGGCTCCAGCCTTCACATCGTGCAACGCACCTGCCGCACGCGCCTGTTCGGCGGCGCCGGCCTCGCCGACTTCCTGTTCTGGGGCTACCAATTCTTCATCGTGATGGCCGCCCTCAGCTACGTGATGGGTTTCAGCCAGAGCCAGGAATACGCGGAGCCGGAATGGCATCTGGACGTCTGGCTGACGCTGGTCTGGGTCATCTACGGGGTGATCTTCATCGGCACGCTGCTCAAGCGCGAAGAGCCGCACATCTACGTCGCCAACTGGTTCCTGCTCTCCTTCATCCTCACGGTCGCGGTGCTCCATATCGGGCGCAACATGGCGATCCCCGTCTCCTTCTTCGGGGTCAAGAGCTACTCGGCCTTCGCCGGCGTGCAGGACGCGCTCATTCAATGGTGGTACGGCCACAACGCGGTGGGCTTCTTCCTCACCGCCGGCTTCCTGGGGATGATGTACTATTACATCCCCAAGGCGGCGAACCGGCCGGTCTATTCCTACCGCCTGTCGATCGTCCATTTCTGGTCGCTGATCTTCCTCTACATCTGGGCGGGCCCGCACCACCTGCACTACACCGCGCTGCCCGACTGGGCGCAAACGCTCGGCATGACCTTCTCGATCATGCTGTGGATGCCGTCCTGGGGCGGCATGATCAACG
>JBMLRS010000121.1:7557-9799 GCA_049240905.1 Elsteraceae bacterium | reverse complement strand
GGTCATCGTGATAGAGATCGCAGGTGTAATCGAGCCCCATCTCGGCAATCAGGTCGAGCGTGCGCGGGGTATGGGTCAACGCCGGGGCGAGCCAACCGCGGATCGTCTGCCCGGTCGCATTGCGCACGGTGCGGATTGAATCCGCAATGATTGCGCGCTCCTGATCTTCCGACATTTCATAGGCATAGCGGGTGTTATAAATCCCGTGACTGAAGAACTCCCAGCCACGGTCGGCGCAGGCCTTGATGATGTCCGGGAAATGGTCGCACAGCGCGACGTTCAGCGAGACGCTCCCGGGGATCTTGTAGTGATCCATCACCTCCGCCATGCGCCAGAATCCCACCCGGTTGCCGTAATCGCGCCAGCCATAGTTCAGCAGATCGGGCTGCGGGCGGGGCCAGGGCGCGCGTTGCGGGTTGGCCGGCGGGTCCCATTCATAGAACTCGACGTTGGGCGCGACCCAGAAGGCGATGCGCGCGCCGTTCGGCCACTCGATGCGCGGTCGGTCGCCATAGGGCAGATAATCATAGAGTCCGGGATCGGCTTGGGGCATGGATGTCCGCGAAAGCAAATTGGCTGGGAACGACAAGGACCGGGATGGTGACGCCGCAAACGCTGTTCGACAAGATCTGGCGCAGCCATGTGATCAAGACGCTGGAGACCGGGGAGGCGCTGCTGTGGATTGACCGGCATCTGGTCCATGAAGGCAGCCGCGTGGCGTTCGACCAGATCGCAGCCAAGGGCCTGAAGCTGCAGCGCCCGGACCTCACCTTCGGCGTCGCCGACCATTACGTGCCGACCGACGTGGATCGGGTGGAGCAGATCTCCAACCCCAGGATCGTCGAGATGATCCGCCTGTTGGAGGCGAATCGCGCCGCCCATGGCGTGCGCGGCTGGACCCTCGGCGACCCCGATCAGGGCATCGTCCATGTCGTCGGGCCTGAGCAAGGCATCACCCTGCCCGGGATGATCCTGGTCTGCGGCGACAGCCACACCTCCACCCACGGCGCGCTCGGCAGCCTCGCCTTCGGGATCGGCGCCAGCGAGGTCGCCCATGTGCTGGCGACCCAGACACTCTGGCAGAAGCAACCGAAAACCCTGCGCGTCACCGTCTCCGGCCAGCTCAATCCCGGCGTCTCCGCCAAGGATTTGATTCTTGCGGTCATCGCTCACTTGGGCGCGGCGGGCGCGACCGGCCATGTCATCGAATATGCCGGCCCGGCGATCGAGGCTTTGTCGATCGAGCAACGCCTGACCCTCTGCAATATGAGCATCGAGGCCGGCGCCCGCGCCGGCATGGTCTCGCCCGATGAGAAGACCATCGCCTATCTGAAGGACCGCCCCTTCGCCCCGAAGGGAAAGCTGTTCGAACAGGCGGCCGATCACTGGCGGCGCTTGGCCACCGATCCCGGCGCCCTGTTCGACCGCGAGGTCGCCCTGGACGGATCATCGCTGACGCCGATGGTGACATGGGGCTCCAGCCCGGACACCGGCCTGTCGATCTCGGAGAAGGTGCCGGAACCGCGCGACGAGTCCGACCGCAAGGCACTGGCCTATATGGGCCTCAATCCTGGAACCGCGCTGACCGACATCGAGATCCAGCGCGCCTTCATCGGCTCCTGCACCAACAGCCGGATCGAGGACCTGCGCGCCGCCGCCGAGGTGTTGAAATACGGCAAAGTGAAGGTCCCGACCCTGATCAGCCCTGGCTCGCGCCGCGTGAAGGCGCAGGCGGAGGCCGAGGGGCTGGACCGGATCTTTCAAGAAGCCGGCGCCGAGTGGCGCGGCTCCGGCTGCTCCATGTGCGTCGCGATGAACGGCGAAGGCGTGGCCAGCGGAGAGCGCTGCGCCTCGACGTCAAATCGCAATTTCGTGGGCCGCCAGGGCGTCGGATCGCGCACCCATCTGGTCAGCCCGGCCATGGCCGCCGCCGCCGCGCTCAACGGCCGCTTCGCCGATTGCAGGGAGTATCTGGCGTGACCCCCTTCACCACCTTCACGGCCAAGGCCATGCCGCTGGAGCCGGAGAATCTGGACACCGACCAGATCATCCCCGCCCGCTTCCTGCACCGCCCGCGCGCGGAAAATCACGGCGACTTCCTGTTCCGCGACCTGCGCGACCAGCCGGACTTCGCGCTCAACCAGCCGCGTTGGGCGGGATCTCAGATCCTGGTGACCAACCGCAATTTCGGCGGCGGCTCGTCGCGCGAAAGCGCGGTCTACGCACTGTGGGATTACGGCTT
>JBMLRS010000121.1:0-7547 GCA_049240905.1 Elsteraceae bacterium | reverse complement strand
CTGCCTGATCGGCCCCGGCTTCGGCGACATCTTCCACCAGAACTGCCTCAAGAACGGCCTGCTGCCGATCAAGATCTCGGAATCCCAGGCGCTGGCGCTGCGCCGCCATCTCACCGAGCTGGCGGACCCGCCGCCGCTCATGGTCGATCTGCCCGGTCAGGCGGTGAAGATCGACGGCTTGCCCGCCATGGGCTTCACCATCGATCCCTTCGCCAAGATGTGTCTGGTTAAGGGCCTGGACGAGATCAGCCTGACCCTGGAGAGCGCGGGCGAGATCGCCGCTTTCGCCAAGCGTCGCGAGGCGGCCGAACCCTGGGTGATCCCGGCCTGACCATGCGCGTCCTCCACATCGCCAACACCATAGATCCCGCGAGCGGCGGCACCGCCACCGCCGCCGTCACCGTCGCCATCGCCGCGCGCCGCGCCGGGATTGAGGTCACCCTCGCCTACCCGATCGATCCCGCGCGGGAGGCGGCGTCAACCTCCTTCCTCGCCGCTCTGAAGGCGGAAGGCGTCGCGCTCCAGCCCTTCCCGCTGCTCCGTCAGGCCGGCCGCCGCGCCGGCCCCTGGGCGATCTCACCCGCGTTGGCCGGCTGGCTCGGCCGCGAGGCAGGAAAATTCGATCTGCTGCACGCGCACAGCGTCTGGGTGATGAGCACCGTCGCCGCCGTGCGCGCCGCCAACCGGGCGGGCAAGCCGATCCTGGTCATGCCGCATGAGGGGCTGACCCGCTACGACATGAGCCACGCGACTAGCCGTCTGCTGAAGGCGGCCAAGCGCCCGATCCGCAACTGGTATCTGCGCCATGTCGATCGCTGGGCGCTGTCCTCCGATCTGGAGCTGCGCGACAGCCTGTTCCAGGAGGATCCGAAAGCCTGCGTGATCCCGCACCCCGCCTTCGACGCGAGAACGCCCGCCCCGCCGCGACCGCCGCGCGCCGAGGGGCGCCTGACCGTGGGCTATCTCGGCCGCTTCCATCACAAAAAGAACCTCAATCGCTTGATCCAGGCGGTCGGCCGCTGCCCGGATGGCGTGCGCCTGAGGATCGCTGGCGGCGGAGAACCGGACTACGAGGCCGAATTGAAGACGCTCGCCGAAAAACGCGGCGCCGCCGCCCGGATCGAATGGTTGGGCTTCATCGACGCCAGCCGGCGCACCGAGTTTCTAACCAGCTTGGACCTGCTGGCCGCGCCCTCCACCTTCGAATGTTTCGGTCTGGTCGCCGCCGAGGCGCTCGCCGCCGGCACGCCGGTCCTGCTCTCCCCCACCGTCGGCGTGGCGGAGGATATCGAAAACGCCGGCGCAGGGGTGATCGCCCCGCCGCGCGACGACGCCATCGCCGTCGCCATGATCCGCCTGCTGGAGGATCCCGCCGCGCTGGCCGCCCTGCAATCCGCCGCTCGGCCCACCGCCGAACGGCTCTACTCCTACGACGCCCACGGCGCCGCGCTACGTACGCAATACGAGATCATGGTCGGCAGCAACGCGCGGTCACGCTGACCGTCTGGGCTTCTCACGCGTTCTCCGCCAGATAGGCCATCGCCGCGTTCACCCCGCCCTTGCCATGCGGCACGCCGCAGAGGCCCAGGGACATCTCCACCGCGGCGATCGCGCCCAGCAGCATCGGTTCGTTCATGTCGCCCATATGGCCGATGCGGAACACCCGGCCGCGCAGGTCGCCGAGGCCGCCGCCCAGCGAAACGTTGAAGCGCTTCAGGCAGAGCGCGCGCATCGCCTCCGCGTCGTGCCCTTCCGGCAGTTGGATCGCCGTCACCGAGTCCGAGCGCGTGCGCGGATCGGTGGCGTAGAGCTCCGGCCCGTCATTCTGCCGCCAGGCCTGCACGGCCTGGCGCGTCGCCTCGGCGTAGCGGCGATGCCGGGCGAACACCGCCGGCAGCGTCTCCTCCTCAAGATATTTCAGCGCCTCGGCCAGCCCCATGAACATATGCACCGGCGCCGTGCCTGAGAAATGCACCTGCTTCCTGCCGTCCAAGAGACGCCGCCAATCCCAATAAACCCGAGGCAGCGTGGCGGTCTTGCAGGCCTCCAGCGCCTTGTCGCTGACCGCCGTGAAGGAGGCGCCGGCGGGCAGCATCATGCCCTTCTGCGACCCGGCGACGGTGACGTCCACGCCCCATTCGTCCATCCGGTAATCCATCGATCCCAGGGAGGAGATCACATCCACCATGAACAGCGCGGGATGGTCGGCGGCCTTGATCACCTGCCCGATCTCGGCGCAGCGGTTGACCACGCCGGTGGAGGTCTCGTTATGGACCAGCATCACCGCCTTCAGCGCGTGCCCCGCGTCCGCCCGCAGTCGCCGCTCGACCGCCGCCGGATCAACGCCCGCGCGCCGATCTGCCGGCAGCACTTCGATTTCGACGCCCATCAAGCGGGCGGCCTCGCTCCAATTGATCGAGAAATAGCCGCTCTCCAGCACCAGCACTTTGTCGCCGGGCGAGAACAGATTGACGATGCTCGCCTCCCAGGCGCCATGGCCCGAGCCCGCATAGGCCACGATCGCCTGCTCGGTGCCGAACAGCTTGCGCAAGCCCGCGAAGCATTCCTCCTGGATCGGCGCGAAGTCCGGTCCGCTGAAATCCAGCGCCGGGCGATCCATCGCCCGCAGGATCCGATCGGGGATGTTGGTCGGCCCAGGATTGAAGAAGAACTGACGTCCGCGGGTGACGGCCATCCGGCATGCTCCTGCGTGAGAGGAAGGCGAAGACCCAAGCGTTAGGGGCTTGTCAGGCCTGACGCAAGGCGGGAATGCGGCAATCGACGGCGCCTCGGATCTTCCCCCCTAACCAAGCTTTAATCCCCGCTTCATCACCATCCGCTTTCACCGGAACAGGGCGCGTGCTACCGCTCCTGTCATGCGTATTCTTGTTCCTCTTCACGATGCGTTTGGCGGTCGCGGCGGCATTGCGAAGTTTAATCGCGATTTCCTTCAGGCGCTCTGCGCCCATCCAAAGGTCACCGAAGTGGTCTGCCTGCCGCGCACGATCGTGGAGGATCTGGGGCCGATGCCGGCGAAGCTTGACTTCCGCACCTATTCCGCCGGCTCGAAGGCGCGCTACGGCGCGGCGATCCTGGCGACTCTGGCGGAGCGGCGCTGGTTTGATCTGATCGTCTGCGGCCATTTGAATCTCGTGCCGCTGATGCGCCCGTTCGAAGTTCGAGGCGCGGCGCCCTTGGGTCTGATTCTGCATGGGGTGGACGCCTGGGCGCCCCATGGCGGCGCGCAGACCCGGCGCGGCTTGGCGCGATTGGATTGGTTCCTCTCGGTCAGCCGCTACACCGCCGACAAATTCCTGAGCTGGACCCATCTGGATCCGGCCAAGAGCGTGATCATTCCCAATTCGGTCGATCTCGCCCGCTTCACCCCCGGCCCGAAGCCGGACTATCTGGCGGAACGCTACGGCCTGAAGGGCCGCACGGTGCTGATGGGCATGGCCCGGCTCGACGCGCGCGAGAAGTACAAAGGCTTCGATGAAGTGATCGAGCTGCTGCCGGAACTCGCCAAGACCCGGCCGGACATCGCCTACATGATCTGCGGCGACGGCACCGACCGCGCCCGCCTCGAAGCCAAGGCGCGCGACCTCGGCGTCGCCGACCGCGTGGTCTTCGCCGGCTGGATCGACGAAGCGGAGAAGGTCGATCATTACCGCCTCGCCGACTGCTTTCTGTTGGCCGGCTGGGGCGAAGGCTTTGGCATCGTGCTGATCGAGGCGATGGCCTGCGGCGTGCCGGCGATCGCCTCCAATCTCGACGCCTCCACCGAGGCTGTGGGCGACGGATCGCTGGGGATCGTGGTCAACCCAAAAGATCCCAAGGATCTGAAGCGCGGGATCGAGGAATCGCTCGCCCGCCCGCGCCCCTATGTTCCGGCCGGGTTGGAGACCTTCTCCGACAAGGCCTATAACGACCGGATCGCGAGACTGATCCTCGACCCGCTGGCGGCGAAGCTGAAGCGATGACCGTGCGCCTGGCCTACCTCGTCACCCACCCGATCCAGTATCAGGCGCCCTTGCTGCGCCGGATCGCGGCGGATCCGGACATTCATTTGTCCGTGATGTTCGGCAGCGATTTCTCCGTCCGCTCCCACGTCGACGCAGGCTTCGGCCAGAAGGTGGAATATGACGTGCCGTTGCTGGACGGCTATGAGAGCCGCTTCCTCCCCTTGCGCGGCAACCCGCTGCCCTCGGGCTCGGATCCAGATTTCTGGCGTCCCTGGAGCGCCGGGCTGAATAAGGCGCTGTCCGAGATCAAGCCGGACGCGCTCTGGGTCCATGGCTATCACCGCGCGACCAATCTGGAGGCGATGCTGTTGGCCCGCCTGCGCGGGATCCCGGTGCTGCTGCGCGACGAGGCGACCCTGATCAGCGCCGCCCGCTCCGCGCCCAAGAGGTTGATCAAGCAGGCGGTGCTGCGCACGGTCGACAAGATGACCTCCGCCTTCCTCACCATCGGCAGCCTGAATCAGGCTTTCTGGCGCAGCTACGGCGTGCCGGAGTCAAAGCTGTTCGAGATGCCTTACGCGGTCGACAACAGCTTCTTCCAAAGCCGCATCGCCGCGGCGTCAGACGGCGCCGAAGCCGCGCGGAAAAGCCTGAATCTGGAGCCCGGCCGGCCGGTCGTGCTGTTCGTGGGCAAGCTGATCGACCGCAAGCGCCCGCTGGATCTGTTGCAGGCCTACGCCAAGGTTGCGGGCGAGCCCGCGCTGCGCCGCCCCTATCTGCTGGTCGCCGGCAGCGGCCCGCTCATGCCGGAGCTGGAGAGCCAAGCGAAAGGCCTGGAGGGCGTCCGCCTGTTAGGCTTCCAGAACCAGACCCAGCTCGCCGGCCTTTATGGCCTGACCGACCTCTTTGTGCTGCCGTCGGAGCGGGAGAGTTGGGGCCTCGTGGTGAACGAGGCGATGAACGCCGGCGTCGCCGTGATCGCCAGCGACCGCATCGGCGCCGCGGCCGATCTGGTGCAGGGCGGGGTCAACGGCTTCACCTATCCGGTCGGCGACGTCGACGCGCTGTCGGTCTGCCTACGCACCACGCTCAGCGATCCCCAACGATTGAAAGCGATGGGGATCGCCAGCAAAAATCTGATCGACCGCTGGGGCTTCGATGAAGACATCGCCGGCCTCAAGGCGGCGCTGGCCTATGTGGTGAAATGACCAAGCCGCCCAGCGTCTGGAGCGCCCATCCCGGCAGCTCGCCCCTGATCTATGAGCTGGCCGCCGCCTTGCCCGCGCTGGGCTATGACGCGCAGTTCCTGACCGGATTCTACTATGATCCGCAAGGCTTCCTGGCCAAGCTGGTGAAGGCCTTGCCCGGTTCGCTTTCCGCCAAGCTGGAGCGCGAATTCCGCCGCCGCACCCATCCCGCGATCGACCCCAAGGGCACGGTCACCCATCCCTTCTGGGAGTTCGCCTTTGTCGCCGCGATGCGGATGGCGCCGACGCGGCGCGGCTGGGCGACCGCGATCATGGACCAGCGCAACGCCCGCTTCGACGAAGCGACCGCCTCGATGATCCGGCGCGATCGGCCGGATCTGGTGATCGGCTACGACACCAGCTCGCTCCGCACCTTGCGCTCGGCCCGCGCGGTCGGCTCGGTCGCGGTGCTGAATCAGGTGATCGGCCATCTCGCCGTCGGCCGCAGAACCCTGGCGGAGGAGGCGGCGCGCAATCCCGCCTTCGCGGACTCGCTGAACTTCCACGCGCCCGATTGGCTGGTCGAGCAATGCACCCTCGAAGCCTTGGCCGCCGACCATGTCTTCGCCCCCTCGCCGTACGTGCGCGACACGCTGCTGGAGGTGGGCGTGCCGGCCGACCGTATCGCGCTCTTGCCCTACGGCGTGCGGGTCGAACGCTTCAAGCCGCCCGAAAAACCGCGCGAGGATGGAATCTTCCGCGTGCTCTATGTCGGCCAGCTGAGCCAGCGCAAGGGCTTGAGCTATCTGCTCGACGCCTGGGCCAAGCTGAAGCTGCCGAACGCCGAATTGGTGCTGGTCGGCGGGATCGTCGGCTCCGGCGACGGCTTCCGGCCCTACGCCGGCCAGTTCCGCCATGTCCGCAACGTGCCGCACCATGAAGTGGCCGATCTCTACCGCACCGCCGACATCATGGCCTATCCCTCGCTCCATGAAGGCTCCGCCCTGGCGATCCTGGAGGCGATGGCGAGCGGCCTGCCGATCGTCACCACGCCCAACTCAGGCTCCCTGGTGCAGGACGGGGTGGACGGCTTCATCACCCAGATGCGCGACGTGGACGCCCTCGCCGCCCGGATCGAGGAACTCTACCGCAACCCGGAAAAGCGCCAGGAAATGGGAAAGGCCGCCTGCGCCAACGCCCAGAGCTATTCCTGGGACCATTACCGCGTGCGCCTCAAGGGCTTTCTCGACGGCATGCTGGCGACGCGCTGAAACGGCTAACGCGACCGCTGCTGCGCTGTGACAAAGGCGCGGAGCACATTGTTCATGCGAGTCTGGTACCCCTTGCCGGTGCCTCGAAACCACTCAAGCACGTCACGGTCGATCCGCAGCTTCACTGCGTCCTTGCCCGGCGGCAATCCCATGACCACGGTCCGCTCCCAGCCTTCCGGCGCTGGACCGTCATCAGCTTCCGCTTGCCGCTCCACTTCCGCGCGGGGTGTGGCGTCGACCCTAGCCCAATCCGTATCGCTCTTCATTCCCGCCAGCTGTTCAGCCGAATAGCGCGCGGTAGAGCCGCTCTTCCGCATCCCTCGCCCTCCTCATAGATATGATCCGCCGTGCGCCATCTCGTTCCATCCAGACGATGGCGATGAACCGTTGTTCCACCAGTCCGACGCTGGCGAACCTCGCTTCATCCGCGCGCGGCGACGGGTAACTGTATAGAGCTCTGCCGTCGAAGAACCGCACCGCCTCCCGAAAATCGAGACCGCGGTCCGTTAGGGTGCGAAGCCGCTTTTCTTCATCCCACTCGAACTCCACAAGGGATTGTACCCCCAATCGCCCCTACGGAGCAATTTGAGTCCGATTGACCGGCGGCGCGAATTACCCGCCGTACCCCAACAAAGTGTCGATCACCGCATCGATCAGCTCCCGGCTCTTCGCCGAGACGGCGACCTTGGCGTTTGGTTCGGTGCGGTTGCGCAGACTCGGCTCGGCGCTGCCGCGGGGATGGCGCAGGTCGCAGACGGTCATGCCGCGGGTGTAGGTTCCGGTCAGCTCGATCCGAGCGGAGGTCTCCAGGAATTCGATCAGGTCCGGGCGGACATAGGGGATGATCGCGCAGACGTCATGCATCGGCGCGATGGTCAGGCCATACATCTCCTTCTGGCGATTGAGATAAAACTCCATCAACCCGGCGATCGCCGCGCAGGCCTCGCCGCCGGAGCCGCGCAGCTTCTCGATGTCGCGGATGTCGAAGCCGGTCTGGCGGGTGATGTTGTATCCCACCATGCGCAGCGGGATGCCGCTCTCATAAACCGCCGCCGCCGCCTCCACGTCGCAGGCGATGTTGAACTCCGCCGCCGGGGTGAAATTGCCCAGGGTGGTGGAGCCGCCCA
>JBMLRS010000120.1:0-4776 GCA_049240905.1 Elsteraceae bacterium | reverse complement strand
CGACGCTTCGATCCTGCATTTCACCGACTGCCACGCCCAACTGCTGCCGATCCATTTCCGCGAGCCGAGCGTCAATCTTGGCGTCGGGAGCATGCGCGGGCGGGCGCCGCATCTGGTTGGAGAGGCGGCCCTGGCCCATTTCGGCCTGCCGCGTGGGTCGCGCGCGGCCTTCGCCTTCACCCATCTGGATTTCGAGAAGCTCGCGCCGCAATACGGCAAGGTCGGCGGCTTCGCCCATCTGGCGACCCTAGTGAAGCGGCTGCGCGCGACCCGCCCCGGCGCCCTGCTGCTGGATGGCGGCGACAGCTGGCAAGGTTCGGGCGCGGCGCTCTGGACCAAGGGGCAGGACATGGTCGAGGCGGCGCTGCTGCTGGGCGTCGACGCCATGACCCTGCATTGGGAATGCACTTACGGCCAGGAACGCGTGGTCGAGGTGGCGGAGAAGGATTTCGTCGGCAAGATCGAGATTCTGGCCCAGAACATCAAGACCGCCGATTTCGGCGACCCCGTGTTCAAGCCCTACGCGATGCGGGAGATCCGCGGCCATAAGGTCGCGATCGTCGGCCAGGCCTTCCCCTACACGCCGATCGCCAACCCCCGCTACATGGTGGCGGACTGGACCTTCGGGATCCAGGAAGAGGCGCTTCAAACCGTGGTGGAGGCCGCGCGCGCCGACGGTGCCGCAGCGGTGATCCTGCTGTCGCATAACGGGATGGATGTTGATCTCAAGCTAGCGTCGCGCGTGCGTGGGATCGACGTGATCCTGGGCGGTCACACCCATGACGGCGTGCCAATGCCCGTGATCGTGGAGAATGGCGGCGGCAAGACCGTAGTGACCAACGCCGGCTCAAACGGCAAGTTCCTGGGCGTTCTGGACCTGGATCTGACCGGCGGGCGGATGCGGGATTTCCGCTATCGCCTGATGCCGGTGTTCGCGAACCTGCTGCCGCCCGATCCTGAGATGGCGGCGCTGATCGCCAAGACGCGGGCGCCTTTCGCCGACAAGCTGGCGGAAAAGCTCACGGTCAGCGAGGGGTTGCTGGCGCGGAGGGGCAATTTCAACGGCGGTGCGGACCAGGTGATCCTGGACGCGCTGATGGCGGAGAAGGGCGCGGAGATCGCCTTCTCCCCCGGCTTCCGCTGGGGCACGACCATCCTGCCGGGCGAAGCCATCACAATGGAGCATCTGCTGGATCAGACGGCCATCACCTATCCCCAGACCACTCTGACCGAGATGAGCGGGGAGCAAATCAAGCTGATCCTGGAGGATGTCTGCGACAATCTTTTCAATCCCGATCCCTACTATCAACAGGGCGGCGACATGGTCCGCGTCGGCGGCCTGCGTTATCGCTGCGACCCGGCCGCCGGGGCCGGAAAGCGCATCCTGGACATGGAGCTGGCGGGCAAGCCGATCGAGGCTGGCAAACGCTACAAGGTCGCGGGCTGGGCCCCGGTCGCGGAGGAAACCCGCAACGCGGGCGGGGAGCCGATCTGGGATCTGGTCGCGCGCCACCTGCGCGCCCGCAAGAGCCTGCCGCCGCCGGCGGTCAATCTCCCGATCCTGACCGGCATGGAGGGCAATCCGGGCCTGGCGCTGTAGCCGCCCCGCCCGCCGGTCAATCAGTCAGCTGGCGCGCAGTAGAGCCGGTACAGCGTTTCGAGTATTTCGCGCACTTCGTTGCTGGCCAGACGGTAGTAAATTGTCTGGCCGTCGCGACGGGTGGCGACCAGATTGAGCGAGCGCATCTTGCCCAGATGCTGCGACAAGGCCGCCGCGCTCAAGCCCACCAACTCGGCCATCTGTCCGACCGACTTCTCGCCCTCCAGCAGATTGCACAGCACCATCAGGCGCTTGGCGTTCGCCATCGCGGTCAACACGCGCGAAGCTTCCTCCGCCTTGGCTTCCATCGAGGCGAGCGCCGAGTTGTCTGTGTAGGCGTCCAGCGGCGTCACGTAAGCGCTTTCGAATTCAATAAACTAAGGCAGCATACACCGACCGTCGCGGGCCGTCGAACGGCTTGTCGGAAGAAGAAATGACCGCCGCCCCCGCCCACCTAGAACAAGATCCGCTTACTTCGAAGCGGATCTTGTTTATAGCATAATGAAAAGTAGCGCGTTTTCCGTCTTATGCGATTCAGACTAAGCTGAAAACGCGCTAGCGGGAGACCGCGTCGAACAGCGCGTCCGGCCCGTCCACTTCGATCAACCGCCGCTTCTCGATCAGCCAGAAGCGCGTGCCGACGGCGCGCGCGAAGCTGCGGTCGTGCGAGGCCAACAGGCCGCTGGTCTCGCGCGTCAGAAGCTCGCTTTCCAAGGCTTCCTGGCCGTCGATGTCCAGATGGTTGGTCGGTTCGTCGAGCAGATAGAAGTTCGGATTGGCGAGGCGCAGCGCGAGCATCGCCAAGCGGGCCTTCTGGCCGCCTGACAGCGCCGCCATCGGCTTCTCCTGCAGGTTGACCGCGATCCCGGCTCCGGCCAGCAGGGCGCGGGCGCGTTGGTCCACGCCCTCGAACCGGCGACAGATGAAGCGCAGCGGGGTTTCCTGATCCTTCAGATCGGAAAGCGTCTGGTCGCTGTGACCGAGCGCCAGCGACGGGGTCGCCTTGATCGCTTCGCCGCCGGTTTCGGGGGCCAGGATGGCGGACCGGATCAGGCTGATCAGCCGGGATTTGCCAGTTCCGTTCTTGCCCAGGACGATTACCCGGTCGCCCTGATTGAGGAACAGCTTGCCGGTCTTGAACAGCAGGCGGCCGTCCGGCGCTTCAACCGGCAGATCGTTCAGCGCCAGCAGAACCTTCGCATGGGTTCCGCGATTGGCGAGCTTGACGACCCCCGCGCTCCGCTCCTGGTGGGCGGGGCGCGCCGCCTCCTCCAACTGTTCGGCGCGCTGCTTCAACTGCTTGGTCTTGACCAACAGCAGGTCGCTGCCGGAATTGATCCCAAGATTGTTCAGCTTCGCCGCCTGCCGGCGCAATTGCTGGGCGTCCTTGAGGTCGCGCTGATGGCGCTTCTCCTCCGCCGCGTCGGCCTCGGCGAGCGCGGCGCGCGCCCGGCTATAGGGCAGGGCGAAGAGGACCGACCGCTCCGGCCGGAGAAACAAGGTCCGGTTGGTGGTCGCGTCCAGAAAGGCGCGGTCGTGGCTGGCGATCACGACAGGGAGATCGCGCGGCAGGGCGGCAAGGAACGCCTCCATCTGCAGGATTCGGACGAGATCCAGATGGTTGGTCGGCTCGTCCAGCAGCAAGAGGTCCGGTTCGGTCACCCAGATCCGGGCGAGCAGCGCCAGTCGACGCCAGCCGCCGCTCAACTGCGACAGCGGGCGATCCCAAAGATCGGCCGGGATCTCAAGCTGGTCTAGAACCACGTCCGCGCGCCAGGCGTCGGCCTCGCGATCCTCCTCCGGCAGGGACTGGAGGACGGCCTCCCGCAGCGGGATCGCCAGCAGCGCTTCGGAAGCCTCCTGCTCGACATGGCCGATCAGGAGGCCGCGCGCCCTTATGATCTCGCCGCTCGACGGGTCAAGAGCGCCGGCGAGGCAGCGCAGCAGCGTGGATTTTCCTCGGCCGTTGGCCGCGACCAAACCCAGCCGATCGCCTGCCCCGAGAGTGAAGGAAAGAGCTTCGAACAGCGGCGCGCCAAGCGTCACGCCGGCTTGCCTTACAGTGATCAACGTCATCGTCAGCGTCTCATCGGTCTCAGGCGAGGGCCGGCGTTGGGCGCGGCGCGTCAAGCCTGTGGTCATGCGCGATGGCGCGACGCCTTCAAGCGGTTAGGCTTGGCGCCGCGTCAGGGATGCGGGCGGACCGAGAATGGGACGAAGAAAATTCGCGTCTCGAGGGTCAGCCCTGCAAACAAAGTTGCAGGGCGAAAACAGGCCCAGGTTGAAGGTGACGCCAGTTGATTGCTTGCACGCCGCCCTCCCTCAGAAAAAACACGACGGTTTTTCAGCTTAGCGGCGTCGAGCCGCAGCTTCAAGGTTGAATCTGAGCGATTCACCGCTTGCATGGCGAGGAGCCGTCGCTGCAAAACCCCAGAGGACAATGCGGCTTTCAGAGGGTTAGAACGGTCGGATGCAAAGGCGGCGGTTTCTCATCGGCTCGAGCGCGGCTCTGGCGGCGACGCCCTGGGCGGCGCGCGCCTCCAGGGCCGCGCCGCGCGTCGCGGTGGTGTTCCCGGACGGAACCGAAAGCGAGATCCGCGCCCGCCCGATCATCGACGCGTTCCTGGATGAGATGCTGCGGCAGGGTTATGAGGAAGGGGGCAACCTTACGATCTCCGTGGTCTCAGGCCGCAGCCGGCCGGCGGAGTTTCCGGAACTGGCGCGCGGCGTGGTCGACCGTGGCCCCGATCTGATCATCGCCTACGGGGCCACGCTTTCCCGCCTGTTCAAGACGGTCACGCGGGATACGCCGATCCTGGCGGTGGTGAGCGATCCGTTGCGGAACGGTCTGTTCGCCGATTCTCAACCGGGACCGGGAAACGTCACGGGCGTCGATCTTAATGTCGGCGACGACTTCCATTTGAAGCGCCTTGAGATGCTGCGCGCGGCGGGGTTGCGCTTCATCAAGCCCGCCTATCTGACGGTCGGCGCAGTCGACCCCCGTCGCCGCTTCGATGAACTGCGCACTCTCTGGAAAGGCGCGGTTCTGGCGTCGGTGACCGATCAGGTGACTGCGGACGCGCTGCGGTCGGCTTTCCGGGTGATGATGGAGGAAGGGGCCGACGCGCTGCTGGTCGGCGGCTCTCTGCAATTGGAGCTTCTCTCAGAAGGCGTGA
>JBMLRS010000119.1:6473-9514 GCA_049240905.1 Elsteraceae bacterium | reverse complement strand
TCAGGGCCTGGGTCACTTCGCGGGTCCAGTGATGCTCCCAGTAGGGTCATGGCTCCTCGAAATGGATGATCCCGTTGTCCTCCAGCATGCGGCCAACCTCGATCGCCTTCTTCGGCGTGTAGGCGCTGTTGCCATCGACCAGCAGGCGAACGTCGTCGCCCAGCGCCTGGCGCACCATCGGCACGATCTTGTCGGTCCGGCCCGGCCATTCATCCTCGTCATGCCCGCATTCCTTGCCGACGCGGAACTTGAAGGCGTCGAAACCAAACTGGTCGCGCAAGCGCGGCAGCCGATCCGCCTCGGCTTCCGGCGTGATCTCTCCGCGCTTCATGCTGGAGCCATAGACCGGAAAGGGGCGCGGCGTTCCACCCAGCAGCTCGCAGACGCTCTTGCCTTCGATCTTGCCGCGCAGATCCCAGAGGGCGGTGTCCAGCCCGGTCAGGGCGCGGAACAGGTAGGAGCAGGGAAACTTATGCTCCCGCTCGGGAATCACGTCGGTCAGCGCCTGAATGTCAAAGGCGTCCGCGCCCAGCGCGTACCGCGCGATCTGGCGATGAAACACCAGGGCGGTGATGTCCGCGTTGTAGGTCGAAAGCTGCCCCCAGCCTTCCGCTCCGCTGTCCGTCGTGACGCGGACGAAGCCGACGTCCTTGGTGGAGAAGGTTTCGAGACGCTTGATCTTCATCATCTGAACAGGCCCGCCAAGGATCCGGCCAGAGGCGCCGGCCCAGGCATCTTTCAGATTAAATGGTCTGCCCTTAAGGTCCATTCTGGATAAACTGACAGTCCACTCATGCTGGAAGGAAATGAGCTCAGATGGTGCGACGCGCGGAGGGGGCCCTGCTGCAATCGGTCGTGATCGATCGCGACGCGCCGCATAGCTTGAGCGTCCAGATCTGCGCGGGCCTGCGAGACCTGATCCTCAACGGCTCCTTGAAGGCCGGGGCGCGGCTGCCGGCGACGCGCATCCTGGCGAAGGAATGCGGCGTCGCCCGGGCGACCATCGTGGAGAGCTTTGATCAGTTGGTGGCGGAGGGGCTGCTTGAGACCCGCGTCGGGGCGGGGACTTTCGTCAGCGTGGCGCTGGACGCCGAACGTCCGGCCATGCCGGCTGAAGCCGACCGCCGGGCGATCGCGCTCGACCGTCTGGCGCAGCCGATGGCGGTGGCGACTGGACGTTTCGCGACCCGCCTGCCGCACAAGCCGCGCCCCTTCACCACCGCGATGCCCGCCTTCGACGCTTTTCCGATGGCGCAATGGTCGCGGCTCTCGGCCAAACATTGGCGCCAACCGCGCGATCTGGTGCTCGGCTATCCCGACTTCCTGGGATACGAGCCGCTGCGCCGCGCCATCGCCGCCCATCTGCGCGCCAATCGCGGAATCGACTGCGACTGGCGTCAGGTCTTCGTCGTGGCCGGGGCGCAGCAGGCCTTTCAACTGATCGCCGCCACCCTGATCGACCCCGGCGAGAAGGTCTGGTTTGAAAACCCGGGGGCGATCGGCGCGCGCAACATCCTTGTCGCGGCGGGGGCCGATCTGGTCCCGGTGCCGGTCGATGAAGCCGGGCTGGACGTCGGACGCGGGTTGGAATTGGCGCCGCGCTTCAAGCTCGCCTTCGTCACCCCGTCGCATCAGCAGCCTTTGGGCGCGAAGATGAGCCTGGAGCGCCGGTTCGCGCTGTTGAGCGCGGCGGAGGACTGCGACGGCTGGATCATCGAGGATGATTGGGATGGAGAGTTCTGCTTCTCCGGGCGCCCACTTCCCACCTTGAAGGGCGTCGATGCGAGCGGGCGGGTGATCTATGTCGGCACCTTCAGCAAGACGCTGTTCCCGTCGCTGCGCCTGGGTTTCTTGCTGGCGCCGCCCGCCCTGTCCGACCATTTCAGCCAGAGCCTTGAGGCGTTCTCGCCGGGCACGCCGACCGCGCCGCAGGCGATCCTGGCCGACTTCATCGCCGAGGGACACTTCGCCACCCATATCCGCCGGATGCGCAAGCTCTACGCCGAACGCTACCAGACCCTGCTTGACGCGGTGCGCGAGCATCTCTCGGAATGGTTGGAGATCGTGCCGACCACGACCGGCCTGCACACCGTCGCCCTGCTCCGCCCCGGTCTCGACGCCGACGCGGTCACCCTGGTCGCGGCCGAGAATGGACTGACCGTCGTGCCGATCGCGCGCTTCTGCATCGAGCCGATCGAGCGACAGGGGCTTGTGCTGGGATTCAGCGGGTTTTCTCCGGCCCAGATCCGCAGCGCCGCCCTGCAGCTGCGCGCCGTGTTGAAGGGCGCGCGCGCCCCGACGGCGTCCTGAATTGGACTAGGCATTTCCCTGGAATGGCCCTGACTGACAGACCATCTCGCGCCTAATCTTCGCTTTTGGCGCAGCGCTGCGGGAGGGCGTTCATGACCGATTTCGACTATATCGTGGTCGGCGCGGGATCCACCGGCTGCGTGGTCGCCTCGCGCCTCGCGCAGTCCGGCCGCTTCCGCGTGCTGCTGCTGGAGGCTGGCCCGGCCGACGCCAGCCCTTGGGTGCATCTGCCGATCGGCTACGGCAAGCTCTATTACCATCCCAAAATGAACTGGATGTATCGGACGGAACCGGTTCCCAGCCTCGACGACCGCGTGATCTATCAGCCGCGCGGCAAGGTGCTGGGCGGCTCCAGCTCGATCAACGCGATGGTCTATTCGCGCGGCCAGCCGGAGGATTTCGACGGTTGGGAGGAAATGGGCAATCCCGGCTGGGGATGGGACGATCTTCTGCCCTGCTATCGCCGGATGGAGGATCACGCTCTGGGCGCCAGCACGCTGCACGGCGCCGGCGGCCCCCTTCATGTCACGGACATCCAGGACAATGTCCACCCGCTCACTCACCGCTTCATCGAAGCCGCGAAGGAAGCCGGCTTGCCCTTCAACCCGGATCTCAACGGCGCCAGTTGCGAAGGCGTCGGCTATTACCAGATCACCACGCGGAACGGTTTCCGCGCCTCCGCCGCGCGGGCCTATCTGGCCCCGGCGAAACGGACCGGACGCCTGAAGATC
>JBMLRS010000119.1:0-6463 GCA_049240905.1 Elsteraceae bacterium | reverse complement strand
TGAAGATCGAGACAGAGGCTCTGGCCACCCGACTGTTGTTTGAAGGAAATCAGGCGGTCGGCGTTGAGTATCGTCGGGACGGCCAAACCTTGCAGGCCCGCGCCGGACGCGAAGTGATCCTGTCCGGCGGGGCGATCAACACCCCGCAATTGCTTCAGCTCTCCGGGGTCGGCCCGGCGGCGCTGCTGCAGGAGCATGGCGTTCCGGTTCTGCTGGATCAGCCCGCCGTCGGCTCGCATCTGCAGGACCATCTCTGCTACGACCATATCTACAAATCACGCCTGCCCAGCCTCAACGAGGATCTGCTGCCGCTCATGGGCAAGATCCGGGTAGGGCTGCATTATCTGCTGCGTCGTCGGGGCCCGCTGTCCTTGAGCGTGAACCAGGGCGGCGGCTTCTACCGCACCGAACCCGGCCTGAACCGGCCGAACATGCAGCTCTATTTCTCGCCGCTGACCTATGAGCGCGCCCCGCCCGGCGTGCGCGCGTTGATGCAGCCCGACCCCTTCCCGGGCTTCTCGACCAGCGTGTCGCCCTGCCAGCCGACCAGCCGGGGCGAAGTCCGCCTCGGGTCATCCGATCCGATGGCGCCGCCGCGCATCATCCCGAACTATCTTTCAACGCCGGAAGACCGCGCCACCCTGCTGGAAGGCGCGAAGTTCCTGCGCCGCCTCGCGCAGACCCCCAGCCTGAAGGCGATGACCGCCGAGGAGATGAAGCCCGGCCCGGCTTACCCGAACGACGAGGATCTGGCGGCGGACATCCGAGAGCGCGCCTATTCCGTCTATCACCCCTGCGGCAGCTGTCGGATGGGGCCGGATCCGGCCACCGCCGTGGTCGACGCCTCGCTGCGCGTCCACGGTCTGCGCGGCCTGCGCGTCGCGGACGCGTCGATCTTTCCGACCGTGCCGTCCGGCAACACCAACGCGCCGGCGATCATGGTCGGGGAAAAGGCGTCGGAAATCCTGTTGACGAACTAAGCCGCCCTGCGGTCGCGCCAGCGGTAGTAAAACACCGACGGGCCGAGGAACCACGGATTTCCGTAATAGAGCGGCCGGGTCTGGAAGGTCAGATCATCCAGGGCGGTGGCGCCTTCCTTCAGCCCCAGCGCCTGCTGGCCTACGCGCATGCCGAAATAGCTGGCCGTGCCGACGCCGGCCCCGCAATAGCCCATGGCGTAATGCATGCCGTCATGCTGGCCGACATGCATCAACTCATCGAAGGTGTAGGCCACGAGGCCGCACCAGGAATGGCTGATCTTGACCGACGCCAATTCCGGGAAGATCGCGGTCATGTCCGCATGCAGCTTCGGGCCGCTGTTGCGTGGATCTGTCTCGTTGAGCGAGACCCGCCCGCCGAACAGGATGCGGCGGCGATCCGGCGAGGCGCGGTAGTAATACACCACCTTCTTGGTGTCGCTGACGATGCGGTTGCGCGGAATCAGGCGGTCCATCAAGCCCGGCTCCAGCGGTTCGGTGGCGATCATGTAGCTGCCGATTGGAATCACCCGGCGCTGCAGCCAGGGCGTGAGAGTCCCGGTGTAGCCATTGGTCGCGATGATCACTTTCTCGGCGCGGACGACCCCCTTCGCGGTCGAAACGGTGAAGCTCGCGCCAGCGCGCCCGATCGCGGTGACCGGGCAATGGCCGACCACCGTCGCGCCCGCGGCGATCACCCGCTCCAGAAGCCCCTGGTGATAGCGGGCGGGATGAACCGAGGCGTGCTCCTCATACACCGCGCCGCCGTGATAGATGTCGCTCCCCAGCTCCTCGCGTTGGCGGTCTCGCGGCACCAGATGCGCCTTCACTTCCAGCCCTTTCGGCTGATGCTCCACCCGGCGCGCCAGCGCGTCATATTGCGCGGGATTGTGCGCGGCGTGGAACCGGCCGACCACGCCGAAATCGCACTCGATCCCCTCCTCCGCCACGAACTTCTTGATGAAGGCCAGGGAGTTGTGACCCTCCTTCAGGATCGCGAAGGCCTTCTCCGGCCCATGCCGCCGCGCGAGGTCGTCGAAGCTGGGCTTGATGCTGGTCGATATCTGCCCGCCGTTGCGCGAGCTGCAGCCAAAGCCCGCCGCCTCCGCGTCGATCACCAGGGTGTTCCGACCGGCGCGCGCGGTCTGCAGGGCGGCGTGCAGCCCGGTGTAGCCCGACCCGACCACGACCACGTCCGCATGAGACCCCGGGAGCTGGTCTGAAACCGACGGCCGAGGCACGTCGTCCCACCAGTAAGGGGTCATTTTGCAATCCGCGCTGAACAAGTTGACCGTCACCGCTGTCGCTCCCATTGGCCGCCAAGAATATCGGCGTAATCACGGATTTGAAGAACCCGCCTCAGATAATGCCGCAGGCTGCGGATCGATAAAGGCCAAATGCAAAGTGGTATGCTGATTCATGTCAGAGTGGCCCTTTTCAACCAGCCAGTTCCCCCGAAGGCTCATGTTACGGAATTCTTAATTCTATCCCCTCAAGAACCAGAACCAAGGAGCATCGCAATGTTGAGGAAAACGTCCCAAGCCCTGCTGCTGGGCGCCGCCCTGACCGGGCTCGCCGGCGCCGTCTCCGCGCAGGAGTTGACCATCGTCTCCTTCGGCGGCTCCTATCAGGAAGCGCAAAGCAAGGCGCTCTTCGTTCCCGCCGCCAAGGCGATGGGCATCAAAATCAAGGAAGAAACCTACACCGGCATCGCCGACCTGCGCCTGAAGGTGAAGGCCGGAGCCGTGACCTGGGATGTCGTGGCGAGCGGATCCGGCAGCGCCGCGCGCGCCGGCGCCGAAGGCATCCTGGAGAAGCTGGACTACAAGCTGATCGACATCTCCAACTTCCTGCCCGGCACGGCGCAGGATCACTGCGTGGGCGGCGACGTGTTCTCCACCGTGCTCGCCTACAACACCAAGACCTATGGCGACAAAGGGCCGCAGAGCTGGGCGGATTTCTGGGACGTTAAGAAGTTCCCGGGCAAGCGCTCCTACCGCAAGGCGGTGCCCGGCGCCCTGGAGCCGGCCTTGATGGCCGACGGGGTCCCTGCCGACAAGGTCTACGAAGTGCTGTCCTCGCCCGGCGGGATCGACCGCGCGATCAAGAAGATCAAGGAACTGAAGCCGCATGTCGCGGTCTGGTGGACCTCCGGCGCGCAGCACGCCCAGCTGATGAAGGACGGCGAAGTGGACATGATCACCGGCTGGAACGGCCGCTTCGACGTGGTCGCCAAGGACGGGGCCAAGGTCGCCTACACCTATAATCAGGCTCTGCTTGATTATGACTGCTACGGCATCGCCAAGGGAGCGCCGAACAAGGATCTCGCCATGAAGTTCCTGGCCGAGATCAGCAAGCCCAGCTACCAGGCCGAATTCACCAAATACATCACCTACGGCCCGACCAACAAAAAGGCCTATGAGGGCGGCGCGATCGAGGCCAACTACGCCAAGCAACTGCCGTCGCACCCGGACAACGCCGCCAAGCAGCTGGTGATCAATCTCGATTGGTACATCAAGTTCGAGGCCGAAGCGGCCGCCGCCTATCAGAACATGCTGACCGAGTAACGCCGGCCTCATGGTCTCGCTGGGGAGGGCCGGACGGCCCTCCCCGTTGCTTTCGCTCCCGCCTTCAGGACGACATGACCCGTTCAGCCCTGCCGATCACCGTTCGCCATTTGACCAAGACCTACGGCCCCGTTCGCGCCCTGGACGAGGTCGACATCGACATTCGGCCGGGCGAGTTCATGACCCTTCTGGGCCCCTCCGGCTCGGGCAAGACCACGTTGCTGATGGTGCTGGCCGGCTTCATCCGCCCCGATCACGGCAGCGTGAAGTTCGGCGAGACGGAGATCGTCCGCGTCTCTCCGCACAAGCGCGACGTGGGCATGGTGTTTCAGAACTACGCCCTGTTCCCGCATATGAGCGTGGCCAAGAACATCGCCTTTCCGCTCCGGTTGCGCGGCGTCTCCGGCGCGGAATCCGCTCGCCGGGTGAATGAGGCGCTGGAGATGGTGCAGCTCGCCGGCTATGGCGACCGACACATCGATCAGCTGTCCGGCGGGCAGCGGCAGCGCGTGGCGCTGGCCCGCGCGATCGTGTTCGAACCGCGCATCGTGCTTATGGACGAGCCGCTTTCCGCGCTCGACAAGCAATTGCGCGAGCGCATGCAGATCGAGCTGCGCCAGTTGCATGACAAGCTGGGCGCCACCACCATCTACGTCACCCACGACCAGCGCGAGGCGCTGACCATGTCCGACCGGATCGCCGTGATCAACGGCGGCAAGGTGATCCAGTTGGACAGCCCGCGCCGGATCTATGAGCGGCCGATCAACCGCTTCGTCGCCGAGTTCATCGGCGAATCAACCTTTCTGGAGGTCGAGGTCAGCGGCGGCGTCTGCCGTTATGGCGACGCGGTCCTGCGCAGCGACGCGGCGCCGGCGGACGGCCGCCGCCTGCTGATGATCCGCCCCGAGCGTCTCCAGGTGATCGGCGGCGACGCGGACCCGAGCCTGAACATCCTGACCGGCGCGGTCACCGGCTCGGTCTATCAGGGCGACAGCATCCTGCTGCAGATCGCCCTTCCCGGCGGCCAGCCGCTGACCGCGCGTTGCGCGGCCGGCCATGGCGGGATCGCGGCGTCGCTGGAGCCGGGGAGAACCGTGCGGCTGGGCCTAGCCGTCGCCGACACCGTGCTGCTGGCGGATCCGGCGTGAGCGCGTCCGCCGCTCCGCACGCCGCCGAATTGCGCCGCGACCATCTGGTCGAACGCTGGACCCTGCTTGGTCTGACCGCCCCCGCCCTGCTGCTGGTGGTGGTCAGCATGGTGCTGCCGGTCGGCTGGCTGTTCTACCTCTCCTTCCTGGCCGACGACGGCCAATACAGCCTGATCCACTATCGCCGGATGTTGGAGCAGCCCTCCTATTTCCGGATCTTTCGCGCGACCTTCGAGATCAGCCTGATCACCACGGCGATCTGCGCGCTGGTCGGCTATCCGCTGGCCTACGCGCTGTCGCAGATGCCCCGGCGCGCGGCCAACCTCTGCATGATCGGAGTGATGCTGCCGTTCTGGACCTCGCTGCTGGTGCGCACATACGCCTGGCTGGTGCTGCTGCAGCGCCAGGGCCTGATCAACGGCTGGGGCATCAAGCTGGGGCTGTGGAGCGAGCCGCTGGCCTTGGTGCATAATCTCGGCGGCACTCTGATCGGCATGGTCCATATCATGCTGCCCTTCATGATCCTGCCGGTCTACGGCGCCATGCGCACTATCAACCGCGATCTCTTGAAGGCGGCGGCGAATTTGGGGGCCAGCCCCACACGGGCCTTCTGGCAGGTGTTCTTCCCCTTGTCGCTGCCAGGGTTGGCGGCGGGCTGCCTGATGGTCTTCATTCTCAGCTTGGGCTTCTACGTGACCCCGGCGGTCCTGGGCGGCGGCAAAGTGACGATGGTGTCCAACCGCATCGCCAACGACATCGAGCTGTTCTTCAACTGGGGCGCCGCCAGCGCGCTGGGCGTGATCTTGCTGGTCGTCACCCTGGCGCTGCTGTACCTCGCCTCGAAAGTGATACGGCTGGACGGCGTGCTGGGCGCGGGGCATGACCGATGAGCTGGTTCAACCGTCCCGCCTCCGACACCCAGATCACCCATGGCGCGCGGCTGTGGCTGTATGTCTTCGCCGCTTTCGCGCTGATATTCCTGGTCGTGCCGACCCTGATCGTCGTGCCGATGTCCTTCTCCGCTTCGCAATATCTGGAGTTCCCGCCGCGCGCCTGGTCGCTGCGCTGGTATGAGGCCTATTTCAACTCCCGCTCCTGGCTGAAGGCGACGGAGGTGTCCTTCAAGGCCGGCTTCCTGACCGCGCTGATCGCGACCCCGCTCGGCACGCTGGCGGCCTACGGGTTGTTCGCCTCGCGCTTCCGCTTGGCCGGATTGGTCTATGTCGCGCTGATCACGCCGATCATCATTCCCGTGATCCTGGTCGGCATCGCGGTGTTCTACGCCTATGTCCAGCTGAAGCTGGTCAACAGCCTGATGGGCGTGGTGCTGGCCCACAGCATGCTGGCGGTGCCGCTGGTGGTGATGATCGTGACCTCAGCGCTGAAAAGCTTCGATATGAACCAGGAATTGGTCGCGCGCAGCCTGGGCGCGTCGCGCGTCACGGCCTTCTTTCTGGTGACCTTGCCGCAGATCAAGTTCTCGCTGATCACGAGCGCGACTCTCTCCTTCCTCACCTCGTTCGACGAGGTGATCGTGGCGATGTTCGTCTCCGGCGGGGACAACTCGACCCTCACCCGCAACATGTTCAACGCGCTGCGCGACCAGATCGATCCCACGATCGCGGCGATCTCCACGATCATGATCGTCGTGACATCGCTACGATCACCTCGTCGAACGAGGTGAGGAAGGACAGGGTCGCGCTGGTGATCAGCGCGAACTTGATCTGCGGCAAGGTCACCAGGAAGAAGGCCGTGACGCGCGAGGCGCCCA
>JBMLRS010000118.1:0-1624 GCA_049240905.1 Elsteraceae bacterium | reverse complement strand
AACAGCGCGGTGTTCACCGCCGGCACATAGATCTGGCCGTACCCGGTGTAGCTCGTGTGGACCACGCCCAGACGCGGCCACCAGCCGAGCGCCACCAACTGGCGCGAGAGAGAGAACAGGCCGGAGATCACCGCCTGACCGGCGATCACGGTCGCCGCCGCCGCCAGAATGATCATCGGCGCGAGGAGCGCGTCAGGCACCAGGCCGTAAAACGGGTTCGCCGCCTCGGCCGGATTGCGCAAGACCAGCGCGGCCTGGCCGAAATAGTTCAGGCTGAGGCCCGGCAGCACCACAGCCAGCCAAGCGTTCCTGATCGCGAACCGACCGACATGGCCCATGTCCGCATACAGCGCCTCGCCGCCCGTCACGGTCAAGAACACGGCGCCGATCAGCACCGGCGCGCCCCAGGGATTGCTGAACAGCAGGGAAAGCCCGCGCCGGGGATCCAACGCCCACAGCACCTCGGGCGTCTGCGCCAGGCTCGCCAAGCCGAGAAGCCCGATCACGGTGAACCAGACCAGCATGATCGGCCCAAAGGCGCGGCCAATTCGCTCGGTTCCCCGGCTCTGCGCCATGAACAGGGCGATCAGAATCATCACCGAGATCGGCAGGATCCAATGGGACAGCTTCGGAGAGATCTCCCTCAATCCCTCCATCGCGGAAAGCACCGAGATCGCCGGGGTGATCATCGCGTCAGCCGTCAACAGCGCCGCGCCGATCAACCCGATCGTCACCACGAAGGCTCGCGGACAATTGCGTCCGCCTTTCGCCAGGGCGAGCGCCGCCAGGGAAAGGATGCCGCCTTCGCCGTGGTTGTCCGCATGGGTGACGACCAGGACGTACTTCACCGTGACGCTGATGATCAGAACCCAGAAAGCGAGCGAAGCCACCCCAATCGGATCGCCCGTGTCGCCAAGCGCGATCCGGAAAGCGTAGAGCGGCGAGGTGCCGATATCGCCGAAGACAATGCCCAACGCCAGCAAAGCAGCGGCGGCGGGGCGGGATTTGGTTTCACTCATGCCAGGCCGGATGTTGCGGTCGCGCACTTTACCGCCCAATTCCAAGACGCAAAGCGATAAATTCGCGCCCGACGATTTGCACATTCTTTCATCGGCGATTCGAGCGCCGTGGCACGAGGGTTGCTGTTCGTCGGCGATCTCCGCTGTTCAAAGGATGACCGCCATGGCTTTGACTCGCCGTTCCCTGCTCGCCGGCGCCGCCGCGCTCAGCGTCGCCCCCTCCGTCGTCCGCGCGCAACAGCCCGTGGTGATCAAGATGGGCGCCTTGAAGCTGATCCATTCGATCGCTCCGCATTTCTACGAGAAGTTCACCCCGGCCGGTTATCGGGTCGACGTCATCCCTTCTCCTTCGAATGCATAATGTTGTAGTACGGGGCGCCAATCCCCTCGAGCATGACGCATGCCTGGCTTGGGTTTAGGTACTGGCAGTTCTCGTGTTTTTGGGACGAGAGGCTTTTACCAACCGGGAAATGTGGCAGTGGCAGCATTCCCATCCGTCGCCAAAGCGAGCGGGTCGACAGACAGCGTCTTTCCATGATTTGCGTTATGCTGTACAGGAAGTGCTTTGGGCGTGCTTTCAGCACCAGTCTAGGCGGACCTTGTTT
>JBMLRS010000117.1:0-1535 GCA_049240905.1 Elsteraceae bacterium | reverse complement strand
GTCAAGATCGCCGCATGACCGGCTTCGCGCCGCATCCGGACCGGGACATGGTGCTGGGCGAGGTTCACGCCCGACCCTTTCACCCCGTGTCAACGCCCGCCCGGATGCTGCGTTTCGCCTTCATGACCGATGCGGCGCAGGCGGCCGCCGACCGCGCGGCCCTCTGGCTGTTCTGCGAGGCCAACGGGGCGCCTGGGCCGGCGAAAGGCGTGAAGCAGCACCGCGTGGTCATCGATGGCCTGGGGTTGCGCTGGGAGCAGCATTCCGAGTTCACCACCTACACGTGGGAGCTGCAAAACCCGAGCACCGAACCGTTTGACGTCGCCGCGCGGTCCATCGCCGCGACGATGGGTCGCTTGCCGCAGCCGGGGCCGCATCTGAGCTCCATCGACCTGCATTTGCTGCCGGCCGACGCGGTCGGCGCTTTCGCCGATCTGTTTCAGGCCTCCAGCCTGGCGGCGTCCGAGGTGGACGGCGGCGGCGGCTTGGCCGCGACCGATTTCCTCCCGGATCAGGACGGCTTCGTGCGGCTCTTGGTGCTCGACCGCGCGCTGACTCCGACCCGCGCCGGCGCTCTGACCCAGCGCCTGATGGAGATCGAGACTTACCGCACCCTCGCGCTGCTGGGGCTTCCCGAAGTCATCCGCAGCGCGCCGAACGCGAAGATGATGGAGGACCAGCTGGTCCAGATCTCCAGCACGATGATCGACGGGCGCGGGCTGGCGGATGATCGGCTTCTGCTGGATCAATTGACCGCGCTCGCCGCGACCTTGGAGGCGGAGGCCACTTCCGCCGGCTATCGATTCGGGGCGACCCGCGCCTATGATAACCTGGTCCAGCAGCGGCTGGTCAGCATCGACGAAATGCCTGTCGAGGGCGCGCCCACATGGGCCGCCTTCTTGGCCCGGCGCGTGAACCCCGCCATGCGCACCTGCGCCATGCTGGAGGATCGGCAGGCGAATCTCTCCCGGAAGCTGGCGCGCGCCACCGCGCTGCTGCGCGCCCGGGTTGACGTTGAGATCGAGCGGCAGAACAGCGAGCTTCTCGCCTCCATGGACGCGCGCGCGCGCGCTCAGCTGCGCCTGCAACAGACCGTCGAGGGGCTGTCGGTCGCGGCGATCAGCTACTATGTGGTCGGGCTGATCGGGTATATGGTTAAGGGCGCGTGGGAGGCGGGATATTTCCCGATCGAGGCCGGCCCGGCCATGGCCATCTCCGCCCCGCTGGTGATCGCGCTGGTCTGGCGCGTCTTGTACAAAGTGCGCCGCAAGCATATGGCGTTCGATCGAGGGACCTGACGGGTATGCCGATGTCCGCGGAACAGCGTCGGTTGAGCGCGTTGAAGCGCGCCGCCAAGCGCAGTCGTCCGATCACGGCGGGGTCGCCGCCTCTGCGTTCGCAGGACGGCGCCTCTCCCGTTGAGGAGGCTGAAGCGCAGCAGAGCGCGGCCGAGCTTTACGACGAAGACCCCAGGCCCAATCGTTGGCGGCGCATCGGTTTTGGCGCGGCCGGCCTCAATGGAATGGCGGGCGTCG
>JBMLRS010000116.1:0-1314 GCA_049240905.1 Elsteraceae bacterium | reverse complement strand
AGGCCTGATCGAGGCCGATGTCTTCGGCGGCCGTGACGCGCACGCCGGCCAGAACGCGATCCAGGGCCTCCGCGACCGAAATCACGGCGCGACCCAGTCGCCGGATTTGCCGCCGGATTTCTCGATCAGACGGATCTCGCCGATCACCATGCCGCGATCGACGGCCTTGCACATGTCGTAGATCGTCAGCCCCGCGATCGAGACGGCGGTCATCGCCTCCATCTCCACGCCGGTGCGGCCGGTGACGGCGCAGACCGCGCGGATCTCGACGGCGGAGCCGGCCTCGTCCAGGCTGAAATCAACGGTCACGGAATCCAGCCCCAGCGGATGACAGAGCGGGATCAGCTCCGCCGTGCGCTTGGCCGCCATGATGCCGGCGAGCCTCGCCACGCCCAGCACGTCGCCTTTCGCGGCGGCGCCGTCCCTGACGCGCGCCAGAGTCTCCGGCTTCATGGTCACGCGACCCACGGCGACCGCGCGGCGCGCTGTGACCGCCTTCGCGCCGACATCGACCATCACGGCGCGGCCCTGCCCATCGAAATGGGTCAGTTCGGCCATGGTCAGAGGGACTCGATCACGCGCCGGTCGATCTGGACCGGATAGCGCTTGCGCAGAGCCGACTGCAGTTGTTGCAGGATGTCGTCCCCGACCACGTCGCGCAGCTGTCTGGCTTGAGCCTTGCGCTTCTCCTCCGCCGCCTCGGGGCTCAAGCTCACGATCTCGGAGAGCTGGGCGACGATGTAGGACTCGCCGCGCTGGCCGGTGAGGACGGTTCCCACGGCGCCCGCGAAGAGCGGCGCGGTCATGGTCTGGGCCAGCGGGCTGCCCGCGCCGTCGCTGCCGATCGGATCGGTCTTTGCGTAGGTCGCCTTGGCTTCTTCGGCGACGGCGGCGATCGCCTTTCCGCCTTTCACCTCGGCGGCCAGCTTGTCCGCGAGGGCGGCGAGGCGCTTCTCGCGCTCGGCGGCGGTCCAAGAGGCGGTGACGTCCGCCAGAACGCTGTCCAACGGCTTCACCGCGACCGGCGTCACGGCGTCGACCCGAACGGCGGCGAAGCGTTCGGCGTCAAGCGACAGAAGGGCGCTGGTTCCGCCCTGAGGTTGGTTGAACGCGGGTTGGAGGATCCCATCCGGCAGGCTCGCCTCCGTCGCGCCTTCAGGCGTGCGGCCGCGGCGGTCGACGGCGGCGATCGAAATCAGGGTCAGGCCAAACTGTTTCGCCGCGTCTTCAAGCGACGCGCCAGTGAACAGCAGATCCTCAAGTTTGGTGGAGCGCTGGTAGACGATATCCAGCGCCCGTTCGCGCTTGAGGTCC
>JBMLRS010000115.1:0-2742 GCA_049240905.1 Elsteraceae bacterium | reverse complement strand
CAACCAGAGAGGCGCCCAACCCGCCGCCCCGATGGTTGGCGGAGACATAGACGCCCCAGATATAGCCGATCTTGCGCGGGTCCGATTTGCGGAAGGCGGGGTAGACGCGGTCCATCAATTGGCAGCTGGCCCCGCCGATGGGTTCGCCGTCGCGTAGGGCGACGAAGGCCGTGAAGCGGCGATCTCGGCGCGCGGTCGCGATGAAGGCCAGCGCCTGCTCGCGCCAATCCTCCGCGATTTCCTGATCGGTCACGCCCATGTCGAGCCAATGCTGATGAAAAAAGCCGCAGAGCAGCGCGTCGTCTTGAGTCTCCATAATCTCGATTGGCATGGACGCGCCCTTCTGTGATCCATTTCTTATCTTGTAGCGCGATCCTCGCGATTCTGGCGCCAAGTTGCTTGATCTGCTGATTGTTCTGTACCAAAAATTGGTATCGAAAGGCGGAGCGGGCATGGCGAAGAACACATCTTTCAGTCTCGGCGATCACTTCGCGGGCTTCGTAGAGGCCCAGGTGGCGCAAGGTCGTTATGGCAGCGCCAGCGATGTGGTGCGCGCTGGCTTGCGCTTGCTGGAAGAGCAAGAGTTGAAGCTCTCGGCGTTGCGATCTGCCTTGATCGAAGGTGAACGCAGCGGAGCGCCACTGCCCTTCGATGGCGAGGCCTTCATCGCGCGGCAATTGAGCAGTTCGGAAGGAAAATGAGGCCTGATGTTAGATTAACCCCCCGTGCGGAGGCTGATCTTGAAGATATCTGGCGATACAGCGCCGAGGTTTGGGGGAAGTCTCGCGCCGAGACCTACCTCCGAACGATCATCGGCCACATCGAGAGCCTCGCCTCTGTTCAGACTCTCGGACGCGATTGCTCGGATATCCGTGAGGGATATCGTAGACTGAACGCCGGATCGCATATTCTGTTCTATCGACTTGAAGCTGATGGGCCGATCATCGTTCGTGTTCTCCACCAGCGGATGGACGTGACCCGCCAGCTTGGCCCCGATCTCGCAGGCGAGACTGACTGAATCGCTTCGCATCCAATTCGAGGCCCCGCCATGGCTCGTGACTTAGACCCCGTACTTTCCGATGACGTCCTGCCCGAGCGCGCCGATGTGGTCGTGATCGGCGGCGGGGTGATCGGGGTGGCGACGGCGATGTTTCTGGCCGAGGAAGGCCAAACGGTCGTGCTGTGCGAGAAGGGCGAGATCGCCGGGGAGCAGTCCAGCCGCAATTGGGGCTGGTGCCGGGCGATGGGGCGCGATCCGCGTGAATTGCCGCTGATCCTGGAGAGCCTGAAGCTCTGGCGCGGCATGAACGCGCGGATCGGCGCGGAGGCCGGCTTTCGCCAGATCGGCACGATGTATCTCTGCAAGGATGAAGCGGCGCTCGAGAAGCGCGTCGCCTGGACCGCGCACGCCAAGGCGCATGGGCTGAACTCCATCGTTCTGCGCGGCGGGGAGGTCGCCCAGGCGCTGGAGGGCACGGCGGATCAATGGGTCGGGGCGCTGCACACGCCAACGGATGGCGTCGCCGAGCCCAGCATGGCCGTGCCGGCGATGGCGAAATACGCGCGCTCCCAGGGCGCTGTGCTCCTGCAGAACTGCGCGGTGCGCGGGGTGGAGCGGACCGCCGGTCGCCTGTCCGCCGTGGTGACGGAGAAGGGGACCATCCGCTGCGATCGCGCGGTCTTGGCCGGCGGGGCATGGTCCGGCCTGTTCGCGCGGAGCCTGGGGCTGCGCTTGCCGCAGCTGAAGGTGTTGGCTTCGGTCCAGCGCACGGCGGCGGTCAATCATGGCCCGCCGATGGCCTCCTGGGGACCGGGGTTGGCGCAGCGCAAGCGACTGGACGGCGGCTACAATGTCAGCCACGGCCATGTCGTGGCGCAGATCACCCCGGACAGCTTCCGCTATTTCAAGGAGTTCCTGCCGCTGCTGCGCATGGAGTGGGACACGGTCTCCCTTAAGTTCGGCAAATCCTTCTTCGAAGAACGCGAGTTGCATCGCCCCTGGGCGTTGGACGGGATCTCGCCCTTCGAGAAAGTTCGTGTGCTGGATCCCACGCCGGACGCGGCCGATCTCGCGGAGGGGCGCGCGCAGCTCGAACGCTCCTTCCCCGCCTTCAAGGGCGTGCCGACCCTGGCGAGTTGGGGAGGCATGATCGATTCAACGCCGGACACCGTGCCGGTGATCTCCGCCGTCGATCAGATTCCCGGACTGATCATCGCCACCGGCTTTTCCGGCCATGGCTTCGGCATTGGCCCTGGCGCAGGGCGTCTGGTGGCGGATCTGGCGAGCGGCAAGGAACCGCTGGTGGATCCCACCCCATTCCGCTTTTCGCGATTCTCCGACGGATCCTTGATCCGACCCGTCACTGGCGTGTGAGGCTGATCATGTCGACGCGGGCGGTTGTCGAAGAGTTCTGGCGTTTGATGGCGACGAATGATTTTCCCTCCGTCGCGCAGGTTCTGAGCGACGGCTTCGTAATGGAATGGCCGCAGTCGCGCGAGCGCATCCGAGGCGCGGCGACCTTCGCGCAGATGAACGCGGAATATCCCACCCACGGTCCCTGGCGTTTCACGATCCATCGTCTGGTGGCCGGAGATTCCGAGGTTGTCTCGGATGTCTCGATCACCGACGGCGTGCAGTCGGCCCGCGCGATCAGCTTCTTCACGCTCTCGAACGGCAAGATCGAGAAGCTGGTCGAATATTGGCCGGACCCCTATCCGGCCCCAGCGAACCGCGCGCATTTG
>JBMLRS010000114.1:0-3348 GCA_049240905.1 Elsteraceae bacterium | reverse complement strand
CACGATGGATGGCTTCTGCCGGCTGATCGACGCCAGCCGGCTGAGCCGCGATCTTCGACTCATCAAGTCGCCGGCGGAGATGATCCATGTCCGTGAGGCGGCGCGTCTCGCCGACGTCGGCTATGAAGCGATTTGCGCCGCAGCCCGGCCCGGCGTGCTGGACAGCGTGGTCACCGCCGCCGCGATGAGCGCGATGCTCGCCGCCGGGGCCGACATGCCGCCGGCCGGACCCCTGGTGAACAGCGGTCGGCGCGCGCTCTATGGCCGCGGCGTCGGCGGGCCGCGCCTGCTGGAGCCGCAGGATCAGCTGATCGTCGAATATGCCGGGACCCATTGCCGCTACAACGCCTGCATCGAGCGCACGCTCCTGCTGGGGCCGCCTCGGGACGGGCATCTAAGGCTGTATGACGTGTGCCGCGAGGCGCTGGACGCGATGCTCGCCGCCGCCAAGCCCGGAAATCCGATCGGCGCCATTGATCAGGCGCATCGGGCGGCGCTGGACGCCGCCGGCTATGGCAAGCATCGCTATGGCGCTTGCGGCTACAGCCTGGGCGCGACTTATCGGCCGTCCTGGATGGACGTGCCGCCGATGATCACCGCGGACAATCCGCTGCCTTTGGCGCCGGGGATGATCCTCTTCCCCCATGTGATGGTCGGCGACGTCGACAGTGGGCTCGCAATGGGATTGGGTCAGACGATCCTGATCACGCCGACAGGGGCGGAGGCGCTGAATCAAGCGCCGCTGGACCTCGCCAGGATTGGATGAACTCGCTTTAGCTTTGCAGCAAGAAGCGCCGGCCCAAGGGCTGGATCGGCCGGGCGTTCATCGGGAACAGTTCCTTGAACTTCTCGACCTGGGCGGCGCCGACGGTGATCGGCGTCTTAAGCACGGTCCAGGTGACGGTCTCCGCGCAGGGCGGGGTGGTCAGCGAGCCGGCGTAGCGCCAGTAGCCGCGCTGCCCGGGCGGCGGCAGCAAGGATTCCGGGTTCAGCGGATCGGCGGTCATGGCGTTCGCGCCATGCTCGGTCGAGGCGACGCTCCAGATCTGTTCGATGAACGGATTAGGGAACGAGGTCGGGCTCATGAAGGCCCCGATCACGGCGATGCGGCCGGTCGGGCGATGCAGATGCACGAAATGCGCTTCCATCGCAAAGCGGCGGCCGGCGACGGAATGTTCGCTGGGCCCATGGAAGTGGAACTGGATCAGGTCATAGCGCACGGCCGCGATCCGGACATAGCTGCCTTCGCTCGGCGCGACTTCCAGAGTATGGCCGTTGTTGGTCACGCGGGCCGCGCCCATGCGATAGATGATCGAAGGGGCGCCGAGATCGGCGGTGATGGCGTCGCTGAGATCGATCGGCGATTGCTCGCGCCCGACGCTGCACCAGGCGTAGTCGCTCTTGATGCCGCCCCAGGCTTCCGGTCCCGTGACGCCTTCGTAGGACCATGGGGCGTGGGGCCCTTCGGCGTTCGCGCGCGACATAGTGGCGCAGACAGGGCAAGCGGCGAGGGCGCCCGCCGTCAAGAAGCGCAGGGCGCCGCGTCGATCCATAGATTTCATCGCCAGCCTACCAACTCGTTCAGTTATTTCCAGACGTATCCTCTTTTGTCGCATGAGCCGGCGCGCCTCGCAAAAGAAATGACGCGAAACCGCCGTGGGCGCCTGCTCAAAAAAATGAATAAGGGCTTGGCGCGGCACGGTAGTTGCGCAAGGGTCACAAGGTTGCGTGGAGGCGAACGAGATGACCGAGGCATGGCGGAGAGACTGCGCTGACATTCTGATCGAAAAGCGACGCGCCGGACTCTTGGATCGACGCGGTTTCCTGACGCTGCTGGCGGCGCTGGGCGTTTCCGGCCCGGCGTTGGCGCAATCGACCAAGGAAGTCGTGCTGGCGAACTGGGGTGGTTCAGCGGTCGACGGCATGATGCAGGCCTATGGACCGGGCATGGAGGCCGACATCGGCGCGAAGCTGACGATCGACAGCTCCGGGCCAAGCGCTGGAAAGATCCGTCAGATGGTCGAATCTGGCCGCATCGTCTGGGACGTCTGCGACAGCGGAATTGGCACCAGCTTCGATCTCGGTCGACGCGGCCTGCTGGAGCCGATCGATTACGCGATCGTCGACAAGTCGAAGATGCCGAGCGCCTTCGCCTACCCCTGGGGCTGCGCGTCCTCCGCCTACAGCTATGTGTTGGCCTGGGACAGCGCCAAGATTTCGGGCGAAGCGCCGCGCAATTGGGCTGATTTTTGGAATGTCGCAAAGTATCCGGGCAAGCGGACGATGTGGCGCAACATGTTCGCAGTGCTGGAGTCGGCGTTGATGGCCGATGGCGTGCCGGCGGACAAGATCTATCCGATCGACGTGAGGCGCGCCTTCGCGAAAGTGAAAGAGATCAAGCCGCATGTGATCTTCTGGCAATCCGGGGCGGAGAGCGAGCAGCTCCTGCGCGACGGAGAGGTGGCGCTCGGCAATATCTGGAGCACGCGGGCCAAGCAGGTGGTGGAGCAGACCAAGGGGCGGGTGGATTTCACTTGGACCGACGGGATCGTCACCCCCGGCGTCTGGGTGGTGCCGAAAGGCAATCCCGCCGGCAAGCTGGCTCAGCGTTTCATCGCGCGGACCTTGGAGCCGGAGCGTCAGATCATTCTGTTGAAGACGCTGGGCAGCGGCCCCAGCAATCCCGCCGCCTCGGATCTGGCTCCGGCTGAGCTGAAGCGCGTCAACCCGACCGATCGGGACAAGCTGACCAAGCAGATCCTGATCGACGGCCCCTGGTACGCGGATAACTACACCGAGGTCTATCAGCAGTTCCTCGATCTGATTTCGGCCTGATCGGATGTCGACCGCCTCCACGCCCTTACTATCGATCAAGCAGATCTATTGGCTGCTGATCCTGCCGGCGGTAGCCCTGCTGCTGGTCTTCTTCTTCTGGCCCTTGGCGAAGGTGCTGTTCATCAGCGTGACCGAACCAAGCCTCGGGCTGGAGAATTACGAGCGGCTGTTCACCAGCGCCAGCGTGCAGCGCGTCCTGATGACCACCCTGCGGATCTGCGTGATCACCACCGCGATCACCATGATCCTGGGCTATCTGGTCGCCTACGCCATGACCCATGTCAGCGGCCGGCATCTGCGCTGGATGACCTTCTTCGTTCTGCTGCCGTTCTGGATCTCGGTGCTGGTGCGCGCCTTCTCCTGGGTCACGCTTCTGCGGAACAACGGCTTAATCAACGCCGCTTTGCTGGACATGGGCCTGATCGATCAGCCCCTGGCGCTGGTGCGCAACGAGTTCGGGGTGATACTGGGCATGGTCCATTACATGACGCCGTTCGCCGTGCTGCCGCTTTA
>JBMLRS010000113.1:0-2879 GCA_049240905.1 Elsteraceae bacterium | reverse complement strand
GACCATGTCAGGCTTTTTCGGCGAGCAGCACGCTCTTGGTCGCCGGGCGGTCGGCGACCCGCTGACGATGCGCCATCACCTTCGGCAGTTTGGCGAGGTCCACGCCGTCGCCCTCCAGCCAGGAGGAGACGGTGAAGAGATAGGCGTCGCAAATGCTGTACTGATCGCCCAGCACCCAGGGGCCCTTCAGCATGCCTTCCTCGATCAGCGCGAAGGCGGCGCCGACGGACTCGGGCACCTTGGCCTTCATCGCTTCGATGGCCGCCGGATCGTCCGCCCACCGCGCGCCGCGGAACTTGTGTGCGTGGGCGACATGCACGGTGGAGCAGATGTAGCTGTTGAAGGACTGCGCCTGCGCGAACTCGAACGGATCGGTCGGCGCCAGCTTCGCCTCCGGGTGGATCTGGGCGACATAGGCCAGGATCGCCGGCGACTCGGTCAGGATGCCGTGGGGCGTGACCAGCGCCGGCACACGGCCCTTGGGGTTGATCTTCAGGAATTCGGGGCTGCGCTGCTGATTGTCGGCGAAGCTGATCTTCTCCGCCTGATATGGCGCGCCGGTCTCCTCCAGAATGATATGCGAGGCGCGCGCGCAGGAGCCGGGCGAAAAATACAGTTTGAGCATGGATCAAGTCCCCAAGGTTCGGGCTTCTAGTTATCCTTGTATCCTACCCGCGGCGTAATCCGGGAGGGAAGCCGCGCCGTCGCCGTCCAGCGCCGCCGCGAGCTTCTGGCCCAGCAGCGCGGCCAGCTTGAAGCCATGGCCGGAGCAGGCGCTGATCAGCCAGGCGTGATCGGCCATCGGCCGCACCGCCAGATGATCGTCGGGCGTGACGCTGTAGTAGCAGGCCTTGGCTTCGGTGACCTGATAGCGGTCGAAATCGGCGATGGTGAGCGCCGCGGCTTCGCGTACGCCGTCGATCAGCGCCTGGGTCGGCCGCCAGGGTTGGTCCGGGTCGCCGATCAAGGAATGGGCGTGAATGCCGACCTTGAGTCGGCTGCCGCGCAGCGGCGGCAGGATGTAGGTTCCGGCCGCCGGGTGATTGAGGCGGTTCGAGATCAGGGGCGACCGCGCCCAGGCCGCCGCGTGGTCGGCCGGCGGATCGAGATAGAGCACGACTTGGGTCGAGGGTTTCGGCCGCTCCGGGATCGAACCGGTCAATCGCTCGATCCAGACCCCCGTGGCGACCACCAGCTTGTCGGCGGACAAAACCTCCGAACCAGCCCGGGCGGCGGCCTTGATCGGATCGACCGCGTCGATCGTCAGGTTCTGACGCAGCGTCACCGTTGGTTGGCGCGCGAGCCAGGCGCAGAGATCCCTGACGATGCGATCGGCGAACAGCAGGCCCGATCCGTCCGTCTCCACCACGCGCTTTAAGTCGCGCCGGCTGATCGTCGGATAGGGACCAAGCGCGTCGAGCGGGATGTCCCGATACGGAATTCCCATATCGTCGAGGTCGCGGCTGACCTTTTCGTACCAGTCGGTCTCCAGCCGCAGGCAATAGAGCTGGGTGGTTTTCTCCAGGTGATCGCGGCCGAGATCGGCCCACAGATCGTCCCAGGCGCCGAAAGCGGCGGGCATCATCAGCGCGTAGCCACGCATCGCGCCATAGGCGTGGCGGATGATGCGGTGCTCGTCATAGGAGCTGTTGTTCGGATTGGGGATTGGCCCCTTGTCGACCAGCGTGACCCGCCAGCCGCGCTTGGTCAGCGACCAGGCCGTGCAGAGGCCGTAGATTCCGGCCCCAACGACCAGCGCGTGACCCATAATGATTAACTCCCGCGCCGCATCACCATGATCTTGGAGAAGAACGCCCTTTCGCTGCGCGCCACGGTCAGGCCGGCGGCATTGGCCAGCGCCGCCAGATCCGTGGCGGCGTAATCCAGGTAATAGGGCTCATGAAAGCCCATCGGGAAGCGGCGGATCAAGCGGTCATACGGCTCGTGATCGCCGAACTGTATGGAATCCACCAACACGACCAGCCCGCCGGGCTTCACCACCCGACCCAGTTCGGCGATGGCGCGGGCGCGGGCGGCGCGCGGCAGCTCATGCAGCAGGTAAATGCAGGAGACGGCGTCCAGGCTGGCGTCGGCCAACGGTAAAGATTCTGCGTTGCCGACGGCGAAGCGACCCTTGCCGCCCAACCGGCGCCGCGCCTCCGCCAGATAAGGCTGGCTGAGGTCGAGGCCCAAGCTGTCGAGGTTGGGCAGGTTTTCATGCAGGGCGGAGAGGAATCCGCCGGCCCCGCAGGCGACGTCCGCGAAGCGGGCGTCGGGTCGTCCGCGCAGATGCTGGATCAGCTCCGGCAGGGCCTGCCGGCGCATCGCCTCCGCCCCGCCGACGAACAGCACTTCGACCTGATGGTCATAGAGCTTGGCGGATTGTTCGGAGAGGTAGCCGTCGCTCTGATAATGAAAGTTCTGCAGGTAATAGCGTGGCAGCTTGCCGCGCAGCGGCGTTTCGAACGGCTCCGAATTCACCCCGGCGCGGCGGCGGCGATGGACCGCGGGCAGATCCTTGAAGAAGGCGGCCGCCTGGCTCAAGGCGTCGCGCGGGCGGGGGATCAGTTCTGCCGGCATGCGATAGTCGCCAGCGCGGATATGCGCCCAGTCGCGCCGCAGCAACTGCGCCAGATCCCCAATCAGGGCCTTGGTCGTCAGATTGCCGCCAGCCTCGGGCGGCGGCGGGGGCAGGCGCGGGGCGAGCCGCTGGGCCAGGCGATATTGCGCGAAATACCAGGCGACGCGGGCGGCCTGGGTCACGCCATAGCGCAACGCGTCTTGGGGTCTGGCGGCGGGTCTCATGCAGTAAGGCTGGTGTCGGCCAGGGCGCCGGTCAAGCGGCGATGGCGTCGCGCTTCCCTTCCGGGCTATGAAGG
>JBMLRS010000112.1:16596-16840 GCA_049240905.1 Elsteraceae bacterium | reverse complement strand
CAACAGAAGCCCTATCGTCGGGCGCTGATGGAGAGCTACGGCGCGCGCTGCGTCGCCAGCCCCTCGCCGGAGACCGCGTCAGGCCGCGCGATCCTTGCCGCGAACCCGGACTCCACCGGCAGCCTGGGCATCGCGATCTCCGAAGCGGTGGAGATGGCTGTTCAGTCGCCGACGACGAAATACGCGCTGGGCAGCGTGCTGAACCATGTGCTGCTGCATCAGACCATCGTTGGCATGGAGGCCA